>JANLWZ010000146.1:0-1567 GCA_031364865.1 Elusimicrobiota bacterium | reverse complement strand
CAGTTCTGCGGCGGCACCATCCGGAGCTCTCGAGTACGCTCAGCGGAATCAGGAATGCGTTTGTGCCATGGCGGGCCGTGTGATTTGAACCTCGCATGAATTGTTGGTATCGGGGGGCCCGGGCACGCGTCACATATTTCACGGCTAGCACAAAACACCAAATCATGAATATTAATGTTTTTGAATATAGCGTCATTTTTCAAACTAAGCGCTTGCATTGGCAACTTTTCAGGCTGACAATGTTCCCTTCTTCCAGTCTTCTGCGGTCTTAGAACGTGTCTTCAAATTCATTTTTGCTGAGCGAGTCGACGCGACATGAGAGCGATCATCGAGAGGTAGATCATGGCTTCACTGGATGCGTTGGTGCGTTCGTAGTCCCGACTGTTCCGGCGATAGCGGGCCAGCCAGGCGAACGTGCGCTCGACGATCCACCGTTTGGGCAGCACGACAAAGCCTTTCGCCTTCACTGGCCGCAAGACTGTTTGCAGCACCCAACCGAACGTTTCTTTGACCCACTCCGGTAAACCGTTCCTGGCGTAGGCGCTGTCGCCAAAGATGACGCGAATGCGTCCGAAAGCTTTAAGCTTCTGGAACACAAAGCAGCCTCCATCGTGATCTTGCCAGTAGGCTCCGTGCACCACCACCGCCCACACCAACCCGAGCGTATCCACCGCCAGGTGCCGCTTGCGGCCGGTGATCTTTTTTCCTGCATCATAGCCGCGTTCTTCACCCCCCTCAGCCGTGCGAATCGATTGACTATCGATGATGGCCACGCTGGGCGTCGGCTTTTTCCCCGCCTGCTGGCGGACCTTGCGGCACAGCGCCTCGTGCACGCGCTGCCAGACACCAGCTTGCCGCCAGCGCCAGAAGATCGTGTACACCGTCTTCCACTTCGGAAAGTCACGCGGCAACTGCCGCCATTGGCAGCCAGTGCGGACTAAATACAGAATCGCATTGAGAATCCACCTACGACAAATCGGTCGTCGACCACGTTTTGCTCGCTGGGGCAGCATACGGCGGATCACTTGCCATTGCCCGTCGGTCAAATTGCTGGGATACTCCGTCAACATCGTTACGGCTCCGTCTTCCTTGACCTCGAAACCAAGAAGGCGGAGTCGTAATGTTTTTTATGACTTCATGCAATTTGAAGACACGTTCTAACGGCACCGCTATGGTAAACCACTTTGCCGTAAGCAATCCGAACACGTTGCATTCTTTCAGGTGCTTTCGGACTTCCTGCCCTTTTGCGAATGGTCCAATAACGGTCGACGTATTCGTCTGACTTTCGCCAAGCAGATTTAATTCGGTTTCTCCGCCAAAGCTTCCAAACGCTTTGATGAAGCATGCCGCTCTGTGCATCATGACGACCCAACCAATACTCTGGACTATCCCAGCTAGAGAAAGAAGCAAAAGGACCAACCAATGTTTTCCGCTGCCAGCGTAAATGGTTGACCAGGCGAGCAATAAGATCGTGCTTGCAACAAGGAAATTGTTGAGGATGGACCACCGCTCCTCCTCAGCGTGAATCCAGAAATCAACGGCCGCCGAGTAGCGCACCCTCAGCAAG
>JANLWZ010000126.1:0-1685 GCA_031364865.1 Elusimicrobiota bacterium | reverse complement strand
ATTACCTGCGCGCGAAGTACAATCCGGATACGTGGACGGAAGCCCAGCAACGGAAGTATCGCCGCAATACGTTTTACGGCATGGAGCATGTCCAGGACACGCATCGGCTCGCCTTAATGAATCTGATGCTGCATGGAATTGAATCGGACTCCGAGGCAGGAGGGATTCGTTAGGCGACCGGCAGAAATAAAATTACCTGCCGCGAGGGCGTAATGGGCGTATAATGATATCATATTTGCCGAGTGATTCGGATCGTTCGATTCGTTTGTTGAGTTCCTTCATTTCGTTCTTTGGAACGATCACTCCGATGGGATATTCGCCTTCCATTTGAAGCACGTGCGGGTGCCGGCCTTTCCACTTCATCCGCAAAGCACAGGCTTCCACGATTCCCCAGCACGTCAGCAAAACGCCGTTCCATTTCTGTTGCAGTGATGACCAGCAGCGTTCGATCGGATTGTACTTGCTGTGATACGGGGGATAGTACAACAAGTGGATTTCCAAGCCGGACCAGTCCGCGAACTCGATCATGCGTTTGAGAAACTGCGTCCGGGTTCCCGAGTTCTTGGGCCCATTGTCCAGATAGATCGCCAAACGCCGAATTTTCGGAAACTGACTTCGCACGCTCGTCCACCAGGCTCGCAAGCAGTCGCCCCAGAAGTCACTGGTTTCGTGATGCCCAAACAGCAGCGTCAGTGCTCCGGTGACCAGGATGAGAACACCAAACGGAACCAGTTTCTCCTTCGCCGGAGGATCATGATCCCAGCCTTTGGCGACGTTGCCTTCGCTGTCGGTCCGTGTTTTTCCCCCCCAAAGCGTATTCGCCTAAACTGACTTTCGCTTTCGTATCCACAGAGATTTCCAGTGTCGTCGGGTCGTCCCCGTATTTCTTTCGAGCGGCTTTCACGTTCTCGAAGATTGCGTCCGTGTGTTCCGTCTTTTTCAGCGGCTTCCCTTTTTGAATTCGCTTGAGTCGATAGTTCATGCGGTTCAGAATGTCGCGGATCGTTCGTTCGCTCGGCAACTGAGTTTTCCTGTAACCTTTCGCCAACATCGCTTCGAGAACCTCGGCAGCGGAAAGATTCGTGTACTGGCGAGACGACTTCAGCTCCGGATCAGATTGCGTGTGAGGTTCGACAATCAGTCGAATGTCAATCGCCATTTGCGGATTTGCTTCCTCACTGCGTGGCCGACCGCGCCGACTACCGGAATGCTCTGTGAGTTCCGGCTTCTGACTCTTGAGTTCTCGCAGCCCCTTGGCGACAGTCTCTCGTCCCCAGCCAAATCGGACTTCGGCTTTGCGAGGACTTTCATCACACAGCGACTGGCACACCTTCCCCAGAAACACGCGCCGCCTGTAACCCTTCAACTCGCGAGCAGCCGTCAAAAGTAACTCATCTGCCACACAGGTTTCCGCCACACCATCCATGGTGATCGACTCCGCTAATCCATGAAAAACATCTACCTCCGCAATTGTGACGATCTGCTGCCGTCTCTAAAATACCAATTCACTGGTAAATTCTTTGCTGCCGGTCGCCTTACGCCGGCATTCGCCTCACCGCCCGGATCGCCCAGATAAGCACCGATGATGACGTCATCGAAACCATCGCCGTTGACGTCACCGGCGCCCGATACCGAAATGCCGGAGGCATCGCCCGCGTCGACGCCGTTCAGCTGGAAACCGTTGG
>JANLWZ010000124.1:0-2473 GCA_031364865.1 Elusimicrobiota bacterium | reverse complement strand
CCGTGGCTGCGCGGCCAGAAAAATCCAGATCATCTCGAGGAACGCCATGCCGGCAGGGAGCCGCGGTTCATGAAAGAAACGGCCTATAAAGAGGAGGAACACGGCGACCAGCAGTGCCTTGATGAGAATGATGCCTTCGATGCCGGCGAGCCGGTAAACGACATAAGCCGCTGCCTCTTGAAGCCAGTAGCTGTCCACCCAGGCCGTGCCGCGTGCCGTCCATGAGAAAACATCCGTGTAAGGGATCGCCATGTTTTGGACGATCCACCGGCCGCTGCTCAGGTGCCACCAGATATCGGGATCCTGAATAGGACGGATGTTGAAGACCGCCATCCATACGAATGCTGCAACCCAGAGAGCGCGTTTCACTTCGTGAAGGACTGCATGAATTTCGTGAAGACAGCATTGAACGCGCCGTCGTTTTCGAGATTGCTGAGGTGTGCGGCTTGCGGCAGGATAGAAAGTGCTGAGCCAGAAATGCCTTTTTGAAGAGCCTGTGCCGCCGCCGGAGGAGTGACGATGTCCTTTTCTCCAACGATAATCAGAGTGGGCACATGGATCTTGCTGAGAGATTCCGTGGTGTCCGTGCGCGTCGCCATGGCGAGGAGGGCCTCCTGGACGCCTTTGGCTGGGCAGGACTCCATCATGCCTTTCACTTTTTGAACGACCTCTGTTTTAGAAGCAAGCGTTTCCGGTGCCAGGACGCTCTTGAGAAACTTTTCGGTGAATGCGTGCAAGCCCTGTTCCTGGATGAGTTTCACATTGGCAGCTCTGCCCTGCTTTGCCAGGTTGGCATCGGCTTCGCTCTTGGTATCACAGAGGACAAGTCCCAGTAGCCGTTCCGGAACGCGTTCAGCGGCACGGAGAGCCACATAGCCCCCCATGGAGAGCCCGCAGAGGACAGCCTTGCCGACATGCAGGTGATCCATCAGAACAACCAGGTCATCAATCAGGGATTCAAAAAAATAAGGGCTCGGGCTGGAAGGGGTTTTTCCGTGGCCGCGCTGGTCATAGCTGATGACACGGAAGTTATTCTGGAACAGCGACGCCTGCTTGTCCCACATCGTTTGATTGAAAGGAAACCCATGAATAAAAACCACCGCTGGAGCGGTGGTTTTTTGGTTGTCGGAAAAGTGAATCTTTAGATGGTCGAGGACGTCTTCCACGCTGGCGATTTTATCATGTGCCGGAGCGTGAAGGATTTTAAGAGCTCGGGAGCTTCAAAGCGAAGATAGGTGACGGTGAAACATAGGAAGGCACATCCCAGGCCGGCCAGGCACAGCCATTTGAAGCCTGGCGTGAGAGCGAAGGCATATTCCGCGTTTCTGTAGTACACGCCAGTTGAAGAAGTTAGAAGCAGGTAGATTCCGGTCTTAAGCATATTTTGTTCCTCCCTGGGACCAGTCTTGGCAAAATCAGCCTTTTTCACAAGGGGTCGGCAGGAGGCGTTAAGGGTTAAAAATCGATCTGAAAAATTGCAAAGAATCAGACTTTTTAAGAAGCCAATTTGTATTGAATTAACAGCGCAAACCGCAAATATACGCTTTTGCAATTTACGGCGTATGGTTTCAGGGCTGATGCACTTTTTGAAAGGAAGGTCGTAGGTAGTGCTAGTGAAGCAGCTGGAGGTTGTGCAGCTTGAAATAGGTGCCCTGCTTCGAAATGAGCGCCGAATGATCACCTTCTTCGATGATTTGACCATGTTCCAGGACTACAATTCTGTCGGCCCGGCGGACGGTAGAGAGCCTGTGGGCGATGACCAGGGCCGTTCGGTTTTCCATAAGACGCTCGAGGGCTTCCTGGACGAGCCGTTCGGATTCCGTATCCAGCGCCGACGTGGCTTCATCCAGAAGAAGAATGGGCGGATTTTTAAGGATGGCGCGGGCAATCGAAAGACGCTGACGTTCTCCCCCCGAGAGACGGACTCCGCGTTCGCCAATCACCGTATCGTATCGCTGCGGCAATCGCTCGATGAAAGCATGCGCATTGGCGGCATGCGCGGCGGCTTCCACTTCGCTTTGCGACGCATTCGGCCGCGCATAAGCGATGTTGTAGCGTACGCTTTCATTAAAGAGGAGGACTTCCTGGGTGACGAGACCAATCTGTTGCCGTAGAGAAGCTAACGTCGCCTGGCGAATATCTTTCCCGTCCACCAGGATTCTGCCGCTCGCCGGGTCATAAAAGCGCGGAAGGAGGAGGGCAAGTGTCGACTTGCCGGATCCCGAAGAACCCACAATGGCTACGACTTCACCCGCTTGAACCGTCAAGCTGACCCCTGCTAGAGCGGAGCGTTCCTGGGTAGGGTACTTAAAGAAAACGTTCTCATAAGTAATAGTTTTTGAAAATGGTGAAAGCGCTTTAGCATCAGACACTTCCTGAATTGAGGAGTGGGTATCCAGGAGTTCGTAAATGCGCTCCGAAGAAGCCAAACCTAACTGTAATTGAGCGTTCAACTCGGCGAAATTCTTCAGGG
>JANLWZ010000072.1:0-4811 GCA_031364865.1 Elusimicrobiota bacterium | reverse complement strand
GCGTTCGCTCCGCGTACAGCATTTCGTCGTGCATGGAAAGGGTGAGGATCCGGGTCTTGAGCGATCGCAGCTTCATATTTTTGATGAGATCCAGGCCGTTGGAGCCTCCCAAGGTAAGGTCTAAAAGCACGATATCGGGTTTAAGGGCCGAGATGGATTTCAAAGCCTGGTGCGTCGTCGCCGCTTCTCCGCAGACGATCAAGTCCGGTTGGCCATCGATCAGACGAAGGAGTCCTTCCCGCAAAAGAGCATGATCATCCACAATGAAGACCTTGGATTTCTTTTTTGAGATGGGAGGAGGCGAGGTCGTTTGAGATTCTATGATCCGTGAGGTGGAAGACATTCGATGCTGCTCGATTTGACGGAATTCTTCTTGCAGCAGTTTCAGCAACCGCACGATGTCTTTGGGCTCTTTCCTCCGGGCCGCCTGGTCCAGTTCTTTCAAGAGACTCGTCATGGTTTTAAGTCCCAAAAAGGCGCTTGATCCTGCGAGTTTATGGGCCGTCCGCAGTATGGCACCCATGGAGCTGGAGCGCGCGGCAGCCGCCATTTTTTTCAAATACTCGGCCGCCGTCTTGAGATAGAGCTCGGCAATATCTTCATCACAATCGTCTAAAACGCGCCTTACGATCTCATCAGTCATGGGATTCCCATTTTCTGCGCCGCATCCAGGACTTCACGCACCTTTTGGCAGAGACCTTCCGAACTAAACGATTTTTCAATGAACGCCACTCCTGGCTCAAGAACACCGCGCTGCGCGATGATTTCCTGGTCATACCCCGACATATACAAGACCGCCAGACCGGGCCGTTTGCGGACCATCAACTCCGCGAGTTCACGGCCGTTCATTCCAGGCATGATCACATCCGTCAATAAAAGATGAATTGGCTCCTCATGCTCTTTGCTGATCCTGGCGGCCTCTTTTCCATTACTCGCATGCAGTACGGTATATCCTTTTCCCCTTAACTCCCTGACCAGGACCTTTCGCACAATGCTCTCGTCTTCTGTCACAAGGATTGTTTCGGAACCCCCCCGAACTTCTTGAGATTGCGGTGCAAGACTTTCGTTATTTGAATTTTTTCCCAAGTGCGGCAGGTACACCGTGAACGAGGTCCCTTTCCCCAGCGCGCTCTTGAGTGAAATGCCGCCGCTGGATTGTTTTATGATCCCGTAGACGGTCGCCAGTCCCAATCCCGTCCCTTTTCCTTCGGTTTTGGTGGTGAAAAACGGCTCAAAGAGATGTTCTATGGTTTCTGGACTCATGCCTTCTCCTTCATCGGTGACCGTGAGGGCGACATAAAGACCCGGGACCATGGGGATGAGCTGTACACCATCGTTCTCCGTGATTTCCGATTGGGCTGTCCGAAGTGTGATTTTCCCGCCTTTGGGCATGGAATCCCGGGCATTTAAGCCAAGATTTAAGATCACTTGTTCGATGCTGCTCTGGTCAATACTCACATTGCCAAGGTGCGGATCTAAGACGGTAACGAGATCGATGTCCGCGCCTAGTAGTTTTTCAAGCAGTTTAGTCATATTCGTAATCACGTTGTTGATGTTCATGACTTGCGGGTCAAAGACCTGCCGCCGGCCGAACGCCAGAAGTTGTTTCGTGACGGCCATGGCTTTCTTCGCGGCATCAATGACCTCTTCCAAGTCATCACAATGCGGACTGTCATTCCCAAGCTGTTTCCGGACGTTTTGCGACATTCCCAGGATCCCCGTCATCAAATTATTAAAGTCATGCGCGACGCCGCCCGCCAAGCGCCCGATCGCTTCCAGCTTTTCAGACTGGAGGAGCGCGCTTTGAGACTTCGCCAGTTCCTTCGTTCGCTCCGCGACCCGGGCTTCGAGATCGGCCGTCCACGCCGCCGCGGTCGCCTGCTGGTCTTTGGCTAGTTGAATGTCCGACAACGTTAACACGACGCCATCAACGAAGCCATCCAAGGTCTTATAGGGCAGGATGCGCATGGAATACCAATGGCCCAGAAAATCCTGGATCTCGCGCTCTTGGACCTCCGAGGTATCAAGTACTGTGGTGATGATTTCTTTTAAATCGGGCCCGAGGATCGTCAGTCTAAGATCAAGAATGGACCGGCCAATGTCCGCGCGAGACATCTTCAACACCCTCTCTGCGGCAGACGTCAGGCGCCTGATCTGATGGTCTTTCCCCAGGATCACGGTAGGAATGTTCACGCTGAACTCCAGATTGAGCATGTCATTATTGAGCCGGAGGAGTTCCAGGTTGCGGTTGTTCAGATCATCGTTGAGCGTCGTTGTTTCTTCGTTGGTGGCCTGCAGTTCTTCTTTGGCCGTTTCCAGCTCTTCGTTGGTGCTTTGAAATTCTTCATTGCTGGAAAGAGATTCCTCGTTGGCGCTCTGGAGCTCCTCGTTGACCCGCTCATGCTCATCGATCACGGACTGCAGGTAATGCTTCGTTCCGGCCAGCTCTTTTTTCAGCCGGCTGTGCTCCAGGGCAGCGGTCTTAAGAGCGGAGATGTTCGCGGGGGCCCGCGAAGGTCGGCCCGGTTTGCCGGCCGGAGGCATAACGGACGGCGTCTCAGTAAACAAAATAAGGAAATGCGGTTCGTGCACGGGTGCCTGCTGCAGAGGGACCACTTCAAGAGTCATCTTTTTAATTTGGCCGCCGTGCGTGACACGGGAGACCGCGCGCTTTATGGAAACGTTCTCAATTTTTGCCTTTTTAATAAGCGGGCCCAGCTCTAAAAGCAGACCTTCCTTCAACAGCTTGAAAAGATGGAAGCTGGCTGTTCCAGGAACCAGTTCCATATACTGGCCGATGTCCCCGCGGAACTGGACGATGTTCATGGCCGCATCAATAACGACACCCGCTGGAGCGAATTTTTCAAGGACATATCGATCGGCTTCCTTCAACATATTCGAACTTTTGCCGTGATCAAGATTCTCATGGAGAATCCGCGCCGACGCTTCAATCGGGTAATCGGTTGTACTGAAGAAGACATGCGGTTTTACCGGTGTGGCAGTCTTGGAATAGATTTTTGCCTTCCTGTCCCAGGCCTCAAAGAGGTCCGGAATGACGCCCAGAGATTCCGATTTTCCTAACAGCAGAAGTCCGGAAGGCTTCAGGGCGAAGTGAAAGATAGGGAGTACTGTCTTTTGCAATACAGAGTCCAGGTAGATCAGAACGTTACGGCAACTGATCAAATCCAGCTTTGAAAATGGAGGGTCTTTCGCTACATTCTGCTTCGAAAATACGCATAAGTTACGGACGGATTTGTTGACTTCAAACTGGCCGCCCGCTAAGGGAAGAAAGAACCGCCGGCGCCGTTCCACGGAAACCGTCGCCATGGAGGATTCGGTGTAAATCCCCGCCCGGGCTTTTTTGAGTACCGTTTCGCTGATATCGGTGGCGAAAATCTGGATCGGCGTTTGCGCAGCGCTTTTCCCGAGATGCTCCAGTAAGCTTATAGCGATGGAATACACTTCCTCACCCGTGGAACACCCCGGCACCCAGATGCGAATCATGTCGTTGGGGGATCGGTTCTTATTCAGGTGAGGGAAGACTTTCTTCTTCAGGCTGTCAAAGACTTGGGTATCTCGGAAAAAGCTGGTCACATGGATTAACAGATCGTCATAAAGGGCCGCTGCTTCCGTGGGATTATTTTTTAGGAGCTCAATATAGTCCTTTAACGTACCGGACCGATGAAGCAGCATGCGCCGCTGGATACGCCGCTTGAGGGTGGTCTGTTTGTAATGGGTAAAATCCACTCCCCGATCGATCGTCAGGATAGAATAGATGTCTGCCAGTTCGCCGTTGCCATCGGACACTGATTCCCCGGCCGAATCGCGGGTAGGAGGATGGGCCTGCGGATGGCTGGCGATTTTTACAAGTTCCCGCGCGATCTGGTCTGCGGGCAGAACGAAATCCACGAGGCCCGTCTTGACGGCAGCGGCGGGCATCGTATCGAACTTGGCTACGGCCGGATCTTGTGCGAAGGTGACCCCTCCCCTCTGCTTGATGGTCTTAAGCGCCAGGGACCCGTCGGAATCAGCCCCCGAAAGAATGACCGCGATCGCCTGGGGGCCTTTGTCCTCCGCCAGGGAACGCAAGAAATGATCGATGGGCATAGGGTTATCCAAGGTCTTTTTACGGGCCGCCAGATGCAGAATTCCTCTCTCAATGGACATCTGAACATTCGGGGGTATCACATAGACGTGATTAGGTTTCACAGCCATGTTGTCTTTCACCTCATAGACCGGCATTCGAGTCTCGCGACCGAGAATATCCGTGAGCATGCTTCGATGGCCCGGAGCCAGGTGCTGGACCAGCACAAACGCCATCCCCGTATCCATCGGAAGGGGCCTAAGACTCTGGGTGAACGCGTCCAGCCCGCCTGCCGAGGCGCCGATACCGACGATATAGAAGGTGTTTGTTCGTGAAGGGATCGGGCGCGCAGACTGGCTTGCACGGGGCAACAGGCGACCATTGCGATGAATTTTTTTTGTCTTCATAATCGTTCCTGGCGGGCTGCTTTTTGACGAAATCCAAGCCTGTTGCAGGAATGAACGAGGAGGTGGTGACAGTATATCATTCGTCGCTAGAGACATGATACGAGAGGAAGTTTTCGGCGCCTATCAGGGGGGAGCTGATTTCCGCATACGTCAAACCACTAGGGCATAACCTGGTCTATTTTATATGGTGTCGACGAGCGACAGCCGTTGGCTCATGCGGGTCTGGAGAGGCGGCCGGTGGCGCCGCAAACCGGTAGGCGTTTTTGCCGGCTCTCTTGGCTTCGTATAAGGCAAGATCCGCGCTCTTCATGAGCGTGTCG
>JANLWZ010000022.1:0-1862 GCA_031364865.1 Elusimicrobiota bacterium | reverse complement strand
GCTGCAGATAGGCGGGTTGCGGATTGCTGGTGACCATTCGCTGGATGAGCTGGCGGCAGATGTAAGGACCAACGCTGGAGCTGTCGCAGATGATGTCGTGGGAGGTCTCCAGTTCCTTGAGGCCGTAGAGGTCGTATTTGTTCACGATTTCCGTGCTGATGAGATTGCCCTGGCCCAGAGCCGGGTCGACCGTTTGGACAACAACGCCTTGGCCGGCAGCCACGGTGCTCGTGTCGCTTTGGCTAGTGATGGTCGCGGCGGGAAACATCACATTGTTGAGCAGGAGTTTGGTCCCGAGATCGTGATTCCCGGTGCCAAGCACCATGGGATCCAGATAGTCTGTGCTCGCGGTGCCGGTTGGCAGGCGGCCATTGTTCAGGGTCGTGCCGTAACTCCAGCCTGTGAACACCTTGGCCACGCCCTTGATTTCCTCCTGGGTGTAGGTGGGCATCGGATTGCCTTGGGAATCGAGCATCAGCGTCCCGTCCGGCCACAGCCGATAAAGGCCGACGGAGAACAACTGCATGATCTCACGGGCATAGTTCTCGTTCGCGCTGCGCCCGATGGTGATGTCACCCTTCGTGTTGTTGAGCATGTCCAGATAGATGCCCATGGCAGACGTGAGCGTGACTTGCTTCAACAGGCTGCGGAAACTGCCGCTGCCAGACTTCCCTGCCGTCGGAAGCCCGTAGTCCACCATAGTGTCGTAGTAGTCGGCCAGGATGCGTCCGTTGTTGTTCAGAGGCCCCTGATCGGACGTAACGAGGATCTGACTCAGGGCGAAAGCCACACGCTGCCGCAACTGATCCGGACCACTCATCGCGTTCTTCCACCAAGAGTTCCAGAACTGAATGTTCTGATAAGGGAACATGGTGTTAGACTGCAGATTCGCCAACACGTCCGGAACGGTCAGGCTGTTTGTGGGGAGCGCAAACTGAGCGTCGATCCAAGTCCGGTAGCGGCTCCCGTAGGATCCAGATGGTGTCAGGGCCTTCAAGGCATTGATATCAGTCTGGCTGGCGCCGAACGTCGCCTGCGCGAGGAAACGCGCGGCACCGATGTCGGTGTTGGAATCGTCCGACCAAGTCGGATAGCTTGGCGCCGCGGGAGCGATTTGTGAACCCACGGACGCAATAAAGCTCCCATTGATCTCACCGGTCGGGTTCCCCGTGGTTTGGACGCTGAAGTATGCGGTGCCGCCGAGCAGCGCAGCGGTGTTCGGTGAATTCCACGTGTAGCCGCCATCGGCGGTCTTCAGTTCAGGGTGGAACTTATCCGTCGCGGTGATGTCAAAGAGCAAGGCCCCTCCAGTCCCGTAGATGCCCGCCTGCGTGGCTGGGTAGGAAAGCCCGCCATAGCTGAAATGGACAATGGCCTGAGTTCCCGCCTGGTTGACGCGGATATAGGAATATCCCGACGCACTGGTAGTCACCCCGCTCGCGGGGCTCAAGGTTGTTGTGTAGAGGGTGCCTGCGACAGCCGTTGTCACCGGGTAGTCGAAAGGTGCGAGCATCGAGGACGGGATGGTGCCACTGCCATCTGCGATTCCTGAGCCAGTGCCGGTCGGATCCTGCTGGTAGCCCACCGCAACGTAGTCACTGGCACTGCCCACCGGGCAGAGGTGACGGACTTCGTAGTAATACTTCTTGCCGCCAATAAGCGTCAGCCACGGGGATTTTTGTGTGGTCTGCGTGTTCCAAATTTTGTCACCGGTATCGGCCGTCACATACGCGCGCCGCACGATGTTGACCGGCTCGTTGTTATTCGAGATCCAGAGGTCTGCCTTATTGTTCGCGGCGATCCAGAAGTAATAATTCCCAGTGGCGGGCGGGATGATGTAGCCGCGCAGGCGCTGCCCGGAA
>JANLWZ010000377.1:0-2334 GCA_031364865.1 Elusimicrobiota bacterium | reverse complement strand
AGCGAACTGGGCAAAGGCTCTACGCTCAACATCAAACTACCAGCAGCAATCAATGGCTAATCCTATTCGACTCAATCTCTGGGTCATGCCCAATGCGGGCTTTGACACGCACCGCATTATGCAGAAAGAGCTCGCACACTTTCACCGGGAAAATCCTGGCTACGAAGTGAAGCTCACCGTCCACCCCTGGCACTTCGCCTGGGACCGCCTGATCGCTGTCGCCAAGCGCAAAGACTATTTTGAACCGCCGGATGTCATGCAGATCGGCGGCACGTGGAACTCGACGCTCGCCGCACTGGGCGCGCTCGCCGATCTCACCGATTACGTGGACGATATGGACCGCACGGACGTCGTCCGCCCCGTGTGGAACTACTGCTATGAGACCACACGCACGAAGATCTTTTCGATGCCATGGTTTCTGGACGCGCGCGTCCTCTATTATCGGCAGGACATCCTTTCCAATCTCGGACTTGCGGCGGAAGATTTGAGCACGTGGAAAGGATTTCGCGAAGCCTGCGAGCGCCTGCACAACTCCAAGCTCGGGAAGAAGTATTTCGCGATGCCGCTCTCCGGACAAAAAGAAGGGATCCTCATCCATGATCTGGCGCCCTGGATCTGGGGCGCAGGGGGGAATTTCTTAAGTACGGACCGGCATGTCTCGCAATTTCAGGAGCCCGCCTCGGTCAAGGGAATCGACTTTTACTTCCGGATGATGGTGGATCACCTCATTCCGATGTTGGGACGCGATCGCTTATTTACAGGGGACTTCTTCTCCGGACAGTTCGCCTTCCAGGTCTCCGGCGTCTGGCCGGTAAACTCCTTCTTAAACCCGAAGTACCCTTACTACCAGCCAGATGTCGCCCGGAATTACGGCATTTCTGTCTTCCCTTCCGGTCCGGCGGGGCAGGTGACCTATTTAGGAGGGTCGAACCTCGCGATGAACATGGGGTCGCAGCATCCGCATGCCTCGTGGAAACTCATTAAATTTCTGACGTCGCCCGAAGCGCAGGTGCGCCATTCCAAGCAGATCGGCATGCTCCCCAGCCGCTATTCGGCGCTGGATGAGCTTCTGACGCTCGCTCCCGTGAAAGTGGCGGAAGTGTTCCGGCATTCCCTGCGTGTTGCACGAACGCTTCCGTGTGCCGCTACACTCGGTACGATTGAACGAATCGTTGGACGAGCAACGCAGAACCTCATGGGCGCCGTCCGGGAAAACCGTTACGACCAGGCTACGCTATCTCATGAGTTAGCAAGCGCAGCCAAAGAGGCGGACTACATACTTTCTTTATATGAATAAGTGGAATTATCTTCCGACGTCCGAGGTCCGACGTCCGGGAACTGAATTGGCGTCGGACGTCGCACGTTGGACGGCTTTTCAATGAAAGACAAGCGCGCCTTACTTAAGATCCGCGAGGAGTTCCACAAGTTCTCCATCCTGAAGCCGCAAGACGTTGGACGTCTCTGGTCGATGCTGCCGCGCGAAAAGAACGAGCTTCTCGCGCATGCCCTGCGTTACCTCTGCGAATTCATGCGCATCGACCGCGCGGCCGTGTTCCTCTATGACAAAACGCACGAATCGCTGATCGCGCGGCAGCTCGTCGACCGCACCGATATTCTCCCCGGTGAAGAAGAGATTGCCATCCTTCCGGACTCGCCTCTGGCGCACCTTCTCGCAGGAAAGAAGAACTACCTCATCCTTCAGGAACCCGGCAACCGCATCGCTTACATTGCTCTGCGCTCCTTTGGCGACATCTTTGGCGTGCTGCGTGTCGAAAACGTCCACGGCAAACGGCCTTTCACGGAAGCCGATATCCCGCTTCTCAACGATTTTGCGCACGAGCTCGCCAGCGCCATGCACGGCCTGGAGCTCGTCGCCTCCGAGCGCGAAAAGGTCTCGCAGATGCGCGCAATGCAGGAAGTGTCGAACGCCATCTTCCGTTCCCTCCGGCTGGATGAGATGATCAAATCGGTCGCGCAAAGCCTCATCCATGAGCTGGGCTTTGACCGCGTCAGGATTTATCTCGTCAACCGCGACGGCGAGCACCTGGAAAGCGCGCTCACGATGGACCAGCGCGGCCAGGAACTGAGCGAAAAAGAACGCTTTCCCTTGAAACGCGGCGTGCATCCCATGGTGGACTTGCTGCTCGGAAAAACAGAAGACGAACGCATCGAAAAGTATCGCCGCACCATCCTTTATCTGCCTCTGCGTACCCGCGATGAAAACATGGGCATCCTCATGGTGGACAATCTGCTCAGCCAGCAAGAAATTCCGCCGGAACAGATCCCTGTCCTCACCGCGATGGCGGGTCAGCTCGGCATGGCGATCAAGAACGC
>JANLWZ010000325.1:0-6104 GCA_031364865.1 Elusimicrobiota bacterium | reverse complement strand
CGGTTTTGCGCAGCGCGCGGGCTTGGGATTTGTGGGGAAAAACACGATGCTTATCACCAAGGGCCTTGGCTCATGGGTTTTTCTCGCCAGCATCATCACGACGCTCGATCTGTCGGCAGACGCTCCAGACACGCGCACCTGCGGGGAATGCCGCCTCTGTATCGATGCCTGCCCGACGGACGCGATCACCGAGCCCTATCATCTGGACGCACGGCGCTGCATCGCTTATTTAACGATCGAAAACAAAGGGCCTGTCGAGGAAAGTCTGCGTTCCAAAATGGGGCCGTGGGCTTTTGGCTGTGATATCTGCCAGGAAGTATGTCCGCACAATGCCGTCGTCAAAGCGGAACCGCTGACGGTTTCTTTACAGGATGTACTCTCCCTCCAATCTGAGGAGCAGTTTGCCGCGAAGTTTGAAGGCACGGCGATGAAAAGGGCGGGGCGCTCCGGATTGCTCCGGAGCGCTTGTCTGGCGGCTGCAAATTTGGAGAGAAGAGATTTACTTCCTGAACTGCAAGAGCTGTGCCGTCATGAGGATCCGCTCGTTCGTGAGCACGCTGCTTGGGCGGTGGAGCAGCTGCTTTCTACTTCAACTCCTGCGACTTCATCATTGTTGGAGCAATCGCCCGCTTAGCGGCGCCGAACGTCAGACCTTCCTGCAGCGCACGCCATCCATACTTCAAGCGTTCCCACGCCTTCAAACCTGTCTCCGCTTCGACCAGAAATACATGCGCGTCATAGGGCCCGAGTTCTACGTAGAGGCCCTGCGTGATGAGATGAGAAGCCGTGTAGTGATAGGTCGGCATGACCGTGCTTTTCTGTTTGGTCTCGGCCGGCTTCAAGTCGTAGAAGAGGTCGCTTAATTCATAGGCCACCGAAGGCTTCAAGTGAAGATTGGGCATGAGCGTGACGCTGCCCTTCTGAAACTGCGCCGAGGAGTTCACGATGACGATCGCTTTCTGGCTGTCGATCGTCCGGGCGAAGGTAATAAAGGTCGGGTTGTTGCTGTAGAGAACGTTTAAGCGGCCTTCGCGGAACAGTTTGCCGGACGTCTTTCTCAACAAACCTTCGTAAAAGTTTTTCAGTTTAACGTTGATCGGCTCCGCATGGACTGGAACGATGCGTTGTACCGGTAAACGTTCCCTCTTGCCTTCCATCTGACCTTGATGAATGAGCGCTACGCCCGGCAACGCGGCAATCACGGTCGCCGCCGCGCGCTGACGTTCGTCGCCCAGCGAGTTCATGGCACGTTCTTCGTCATGGTTTTCGATGAAGTGCACACCGCGGCTCATGAATTCGTGGCCCAGCATGCGTAAGAAGTTTAAAAGTCCCTCGGCATGGCCATTCTGGAAAGTGCTGCAGATCGCTTCATAAAGCGGCTTGTTGTACGTGTAATCAAAGCCCAGCTGCTGCAGATAGCCTTCCATCGCCCAATACGTCTCGGCCATGAACGTAAACGAAGACTTGACCCGCTTGGCGGCATGGATAGCGTCCGCCCAGAATTCTTCCGGCATGAGCCTGTTAAAGTTGTCCCACGACATCTCCGGATGCCGGTGGATCTTCACCTGTTCGCGCAGGACGAGCATCGCCATATCGCAGCGTACGCCGTCCACTCTGCGCGCGAGGTCGCAGAGGATCTCGGTCATCTTGCGGCGGAGCGCGGGTTCGGCGTAGTCGAGCTGTGCCGTATCGATCCAGGGGTAGAAGTACGGATCTTTTCCATAGGCGACCAGGATGGTGCGTGGTACGCGGCGGCGTCCTTCGAGATAAGAAGGCGTGCGGTGCACAAAGAAGCCGGGGTTGCGCTTTTCGAGCTCGGCGTCCGAGAGCCCCATTTCGTTCGGCGCGGGAAGCTTATGGATGAAGTACTCGGGATGATCGTTCAGCCAGTCGCAGTCCATACCCATATGGTTAGGGACAAAGTCGACGATGACTTTGAGTCCCACCAGGTGCGCTCGCTCGATGAGCGCGTCAAAATCTTTGTCCGTGCCTAATTCATCCGAAGTCTGATAGTCGCGGATGGCAAAGGGGGAACCGGCGAAATCCTGACCATAGCGTTTAGAGATCGCGCGCACTTTTCCGCCGATGTCCCAGATACCCATCAGCCAGATGCTGTTAAAGCCGGAAGCTTTGAACGTTTTTAGGTCACTTACGGTCATGGCGTTAAAGCCACCCAGATGATTGACACCATCCGCATCCCTGAAACTCTTCCACGTGCGCATGTTGATCTCGTAGAGCGGCGCGACGATGCTCACGAGAGATGGCTTGCGCCGGCGAATAAACCAGATCGTCCCCAGCGCCCAAGCGAGCAGGGCGCCTCCCATGGCGTAATGACGCGAGGCAATCAAGCGAAGGCGATAGATCAGCAGACCCAGGAGATGTTTTATCTCGGCGCGAATATTTGTGCCCGTCGGTCTAGCCTGCGGCGCCTGGAGTCCCGGCAGATCGCTTGCGGCAACACAAACCAGCTGTCGGTCCACCGGAATGTCAGCGGCCGCCGGTGTGGCAACCTCATTCGAACCATTGCCGGCGCCGGTCTGGGGCGTTACTCCAACGAAGCGGATATTTTTGATGGAAAGCGTGGGCGCGGAGCGTCCGACGTCCGACATGGCGATCAGGCGGATCTCGGAGATGGCTTTCGGCTGCCAGCCTTTTTTCATGTTCTGAAAGCGGAGGGCGTCCGGCGACCACTCATCGGTGACGGGAAAGGGGCGCGTGCGCGCGAGGCTGTCTTCCGGATCGCCTTCGGTGATGCCTACGATCTCAACGGCCATGCGCTGTTTGGGACGAGAGCTCTTCACATGAAATTGAAAACCGCCCAAGTCCTTCAACAGGCGTTTTTCGTGGAAATACAGGCGCGCCTCGCAGGACTCCCCCGGCTCGGCGCTCATGGTGATCTCCACTTCGTTGGCGCGATTGGTGGACCACTGGTTCTGGTCGCAGCGCCCGACAAAGCTGATGCGCTTGATGTCGTCATCCTTGATCGTGGGGAAAAGTTCGGCGTGCGACACTGCGGCAGCGGCGATCAGCAGCGCGAAGACTTTAAGCCGCACGGTGACGGTGATCCTTTCGACGATCTTGCGGGACTTTTTTACCTTGGCTTTTGATGAATTCAACAAGGGCTTCCTCCACGATGTAGGAAAGGGAACGGTTGTCCAGGCTGGCAAGCTCTTGAAGGTGCTCGCGCAGCCACTTCTCACGTTCCTTCGACAGATAGATATTGAGATGGGGCATATTCGAATCTCTTATCAGCTAAGAGATTGTGTGAGATGCTATTAGAATATGTTACATCTGTCAATACGGTGTCTCTCGACGGAGGAGGAGCTATTACTTTTTCTTTTGCAGCAGTTGGTTGGCGGCTTTGAGGCTTTGGCGCGCGGGTGCGTAGGTCGGGTGTTCCTTGAGAAGTTGTTCCAGCATGCGTTTCGAAAGGGTGAGACTGCTGGCTTGTCCATAAGCGACAGCGAGCGCATGGCGGTAATCCGGATTCTCCGGATACAGGCTGGCTGCTTCATTGAGGTGGGGAATGGCCTCGCGTGCCCGGTTGGTGTTGAGCAGCAGGACGCCAAGGTTGTAATGGATCGGGTTAGATTCTGTGAAATGAAGCGCCCAGCGATACATCTTCTCATCTGTGCCGCGCAGCTCCACATTCAGGTGCGCCAGGAGCGCCCAGAGGATGATCGCTCCTGTATAAAGGATGCCTGTGAATCTCTGCTGATCCTGGCCCTTCTTTTCCCAGGCTTTGGAGATGAACCATGCCGCAGGTACGAGAAGACTGAAGAGCGCGGGGTAAACAAAATGATCGAGCATAAAATTGCCATTCATCATCACGAGGGTCTTGGGCAGGAGGGCGACAAAAAACCAAAGCAACAAAGTGATGCCGATGCGCTTGTAGCGTTGAACCACGTAAGCGCACAGCGTGACGAGCAGAGCAAGCGCCACGGGCCACCAGAGGCTGAGGTGGGGAAGCATCCTGTGGGAATGCAGATTCCAGGGCCAAACCATCAGGCCGAGGTAGCGGAATACCACCCGGGGAAATGCCTGCACAAAAAAACGGCAGCTCATCCACAGCTCTGTCGGCGGGAATACATCGCCCACCGCGTTCTGCCTGACCCAGAGATAGGGGAAAACAAGAAGGAGAAGGGCGGCCGGCTGCACATAGTTCTTTATCGGCTCGCGCCGCCAATACATCAGGATGGCCCACTGGAAAGGGACCATCACAGCGTTTTCTTTGGACGCCAGCGCTGCAAGAAATGCAAGAACGCCGCCCATCGTATGCCACCGTTTACCTGGAAGAAATAAGCAAAGAGCAGTCAGCGAAAAGAAGAGACACGCAATCTCGGCCCTGCCCGCCACAATCATCAATTGCTCGACAATCATGGGATGTACCACAAACAGGCTTCCCGCAATAAACGCCATCAGCGGCGCGGCGCCCAGGAGCAGCAGCAGTTCCACCGCCAGGAGCGCATTGCCGATATGGAAGAGAAGGTTGTTCAGGTGGTAGCCCAAGGGACGCATGCCCCAGAGCGAATGGTCGATCCGGTTCATGAGATGCGTCAGTGGGCGGTAGTAGGCATCGCCGCGCCGCTCAAAGGCATCATGCGTAAAGTCGAATTTCACATTGGCCAGCGACCAGGTGCTCACGCGCGGATTGGACTCGATCATGATGTGGTCGTCCCAGAGGAAGCCCAACTTCAGCGTTGGCCAATAGGCTGTAAAGCCAAGGACAACAATCATGAACCACACCTTTCGGCGGGGGAGATTAAACACGCGGAGAGTTCAAAGCGGTTTTAAAAGCGGCGAGAAGAGTAGGTTCGTACGTTGGGAGGTTGGGAAGTTGGATAGAACCTTGATAGAGGACGGCGTCGCGCGTGCTGCGGAGCGCGCCGCCAACCACCTTCTGCGAACCTGCCAGCAGATCGAAGCCCACCGGTTCGGTAAAACATTCCCGGATTTCAAACGGCTTTTTCACGCCAGCCGTGTCGGCGCAGCATGCCATACGGAGGGAATCATCCAGCCCTTGTCGAATGACAGCGTGAATCCATTGATACGTGTCGCGGGGTTTTGAAGGAATGTGTGTTTCTCCCTTTGGCCATGCGAGCGAAACGCACAGATCGTTGTCGTGAAAAACGATCCCGCCACCCGTGGGGCGAATAACCATATCCCATCCTCGGGGAACGAGCGGCGTGATGAATTCGAATTTCTGAAGGCGGCCATACGACACTGTAGGCTTTTTAAATTTGAAGAACCGGAGTGTAGGGGGAAGATAGCCGCGGCCGACGCGATCAAGGGTTTCCGCATCGCAGTGCATGTTCTCCTCGCCGGAGAGCGTGCGCGTGGTTAGGAAATGCCAGCTTTGGAGGCGGAGGGGGTGGATTGTGCTGGTTTCCATCTTAAATTGGGTTCGCGGGCTGCTTTGACCTCATCCAATCGGCGGACGGGGGTCGTGTACGGAGCGTGCTTCAGCTTTTCCGGATCGGTTTGCGCTTCCTGCGCGATGACGTGCATGGTCTCGATAAATTGATCGAGCGTCTGCTTCGATTCCGTTTCAGTCGGCTCGATCATCATGGCTTCGTCCACGATGAGCGGGAAGTAGATCGTAGGGGGATGATAACCATAATCCAGCATCCGCTTGGCGATATCGAGCGTCCTTACGCCTTTCGGCTTCTGCTTGGCGGCTGTGAAGATGCATTCGTGCATGCACGGCTCGTCAATCGCTATTTGATAAGCGTCCTGAAGCTTCACGCGGAGATAGTTCGCATTGAGAATCGCCGTTTCAGTATTGATGCGTATACCCTCGCGACCCAGACAGCGGATATAGGTGTAGGCGCGCAAAAGGATCAGGGAGTTGCCGTTGAATGCGCGCATCTTGCCGATGGAAAGAGGTGAGGATTCTTCGAGCGAAAACCCCTGCTCATTTTTGCGCACGCGCGGCACAGGCAGGAAGGGAGTCAGCGCCTGACTCACGCCGACAGGTCCTGCCGCTGGTCCGCCGCCGCCGTGAGGTGTGGAAAACGTTTTATGCAGGTTCAAGTGCATGATGTCAAAGCCCAGATCGCCGGGACGCACGAGACCCACGAGCGCATTCATGTTGGCGCCGTCTA
>JANLWZ010000019.1:0-1721 GCA_031364865.1 Elusimicrobiota bacterium | reverse complement strand
GTCCAGCGTGTCCCAGACCAGCGAGGTGTCCTTCAGGATGTCCTGAAATGTGGACGGCAGCTTGTTCGGCCCGATCTCGAGAATACGGAGCCCCGGTTTGAAATGCGGCAGGGCGTATTTTTTGAAGAGGAGCTGTGTGTTCTTGTGCATTGCAAAAGTGTGCCAAGGATTGCGGCTGTGTACCAACGACCGTTCAGCTTCTCTTCAGCCATCCCATGGGATGGTGAGTCACCATGAATCTCTCGCATCGTTCCCGATCCACATTGAACTCGCTGTGGCGCGCAAGGAACTGCTGGATCGCCGGCAGCGGGCCGGGGCGTCCTTGTTTCTTGAAGGCGCTTGCGGTGTCGATGACTCCATCCTGAACCATCAAATAGGAACCGGGGGTGACAAATGCGCAGTATGCCTCCAACTCCTTCGCCACATGGGCGGCACTGTGGTCACTGTCCAGGATGACCATCACCGGTCCTCCGCAGCGTTGGACCCGCTCCCTGACCACAGCGATGATGTCGTCCGCCACCGAACTTCCGATCAAGAACTGCACTCGCGGCAGTTGGAGATCATGGAGCTTTTCCACATCAATGGACACAATTTCGCCGCTGCCCATCAGATCAAAGAGGTGCGAATAGTAACGCGCAGACCCGCCACGATTGGTCCCGCACTCGATCAGGAGCGCCGGCTTCACTTCCGCGAGAGTTTCCTGAATCGTCCACAGATCCAGGGTGTTTTGCCAGATCGGGTATCCAAGCCAGGTAGTCCTGCCAAAATTCCCCGTTTTCCGGATCAACTGTTCAAGAAAAAGGCGGCTGACGATGGGCGCGACCAGGCGATCGTAAATCCGTTTTCCGCCGCATTTCACTATGAGTTTTCTGAGCATGGTCTAGTCGGCAATGTCTCCACGGCTTGCGTCGGAACGGAAGGCAATTCTCAGGGGGTTTTGTTTGGTTCTGATTAGCGTGATCCCCAAAGCAACCAAGAGCGTGATTTCGCCGAGCAAGACGGACAGCGCCATCCCCGTCACCGAAAATGGCGGCACCAGAAGACAGCTTGAAATGATTGCGACGACGGCAGCACAGAAAACGCAGATGTTGAGGTGGCGATCCTGCCCGAGCACGATGAGCCAGTTCAGATTGATCGAATAGCTGAGCCAATGGATGACGGGGAGGATGCTCAGCAACCGAAGTGGTGATGCAGATCCGTGGAATTCGGGGCCAAACAATTTTTCGACAATCACATCGCTCGCGAGCCAAATGAGAGCTCCGGCGGCAAGGGCCGCGACGAGCAGGAATGAAGTGCCATAGACAAAAAGCCGGGCGGCCGAGGCGCGGTCTTTGCCGATGCGGTAGTTGATCTTGGTATGGAGCGCAGTGCTGAAAGGGCCGACGAGGCCACCAACGGCACGAATGATTTTCTCCGCAGCGGCGTAGATTCCGATCGTCTGCAAAGGCGCGAACAGCCCGAACATAAAGGCGTTGGTCTGGTTCACGATCGTCGCTGAAAGGGAGAAAAGAAACATCCCGGAACTCTCGCGATAGACCTCCACGGGATTCCGCGTGAATCGAAGTTTCAGCGGGATCTCGCGGGAGACACTCCGGTAGCCCATGACAAGCGAAACCAATGCACCCAGAACTTGGAGCAGAAAGACTACGTAGATATCGTTCGGTGACGACACGAAGAGGAAGATCGGCAGGGTGGCAATGAGTTTCGCGATGAGATCGAGC
>JANLWZ010000287.1:0-11423 GCA_031364865.1 Elusimicrobiota bacterium | reverse complement strand
CTAGACTATAGGACACGCGCGAGTACCTTCATGCCCAAATTATTTTTTCGCATCGCAGCATCACTCCTGGTGCCCTGCTTCGTCACAGACCCTGCGACAGCGGCTGCCCTTCGAAATCCTGTCAGCTGGGCAACGCAAAAGCACACTCACTCCAAGACGTTCTGTGAACAGGCCTTAACGGCACGTCACCGGACGGCTCTCTTTTCCCCCGAAAGCCCTCTACAACCGGCTGAGCTCTACATCACGCACGATGTCGTAGCTCTCGGCGACGGATTCCACCAACCCGAGCTTGTCCACCGGTCCTACGCGGAAGGCCTACTGCCTGAGGCGTCATCCCAAGACGATTTTGATCGGGCGGCCGAGGCACTGGAAAAAATCCTTCTGAACCAGTCGCCTCCATTGATTCCCGAACAGAAAAGTTACCTCGACCATTTCTTTGTAAAAATGAGAGGGTCCTGGTCCGTCGCGAAATTCAAAGAATTCCTGCCTTCGGAAGAGCTCCGGCAAACAGCGAAAAATTGGAAGCTCAAGGAACCGATCACGGATCCGCACGAAGTGGAGCGGATTGAACGTCTTGAATTTCAAGCGTATCTCCTGGATTACCTGAGCTATCTTGCGGTTCACTCGATCGACAGTGGTCCGCAGCGTACTCGCGAGCATCGCGCGACACTTCGAAGGCTCCTGGATCTCTTACAGCGCCCGAATACGCCTTATGGAGGGCGCTGGATAGAGCATGAAGCGCAGCTCTTTCAGTTCCCAAACTCCTTCCTCAGCATGAATGAAGAAGAGCAGCTTCGACGGGAGAGAGCCTACATCGATCTCTTTTCGGATGACCCTGGTCCAAATGCCTACTCGCTTCGTGTGGTGCAGGCGATTGGCCCTCACTTGCGCGGGCTGATCTACCGCAAACCTCGTGGAGTGACGCTGTCCCCAGAGCACCAAGCCTCGTATATCGCCATAAACCGCGTGAACAACGGATTGGACTATTCCGTGCTGGTGCTTCACTTAACCCAATTGATGAAAGACTATCAGCAATCAGCCAATGCACAAGACCTCGCGGCTGTCATCGCTGCAGGATTATCGGTGGATCCACAAGCCATGATCTCAAGACCCGTGATGGAAAGCATCCATCCTGAAGCTTTGGAAGGATCCCAACCGTATTCTTTCGTCCGGGTGGTTGCCCTCCGCTGGGGGCGGTTTTATCCAAGAAATCTCTCGGAAGAAGAACGCCGTACTTATTTTTCGCAGCTGGCACAGGTCCGTACTCCTCTCCTGAAAGATCTCCGCGAATACGCGCTGAGAGAACCGGAAGCTGTGGCTGTCTTCTTTGGACAGAACACCATCTACTCCTCTGTGCGGCTCCTGCAATTCTGGCTCGTACACCTGCTTACGCCTCACTCCGCCAGATCTTCGACGTATGAAGAGTTGCTTCGACTGCCGGTTCATGAACGTCACAGGCGCCTCATCGCTGCTCTCGATGACACGCAAGAACGCTTTACGGAGTTACACGCTCATGCGTATAAGGCCGCTTCCAACATGTGGCCAACAGATCGTGCGCTTGGCCAGCAAGCTTTTGCTGAGACAGTGGAGCAATTGGAACGGCTGGCACCCGTGGTCGGTGCGGACCAAGCGGTGCTTCACATCACGACCCATCGGCCCCGGCCTAAAACACTCGAGGAGGTTTTCACCACGCGTCCGCAGGAAGAGGAGCGGCAATATCGTTTCGAGCCTGCGCTCTACATTCAGCTGGCTCTCAGTTTCTTCATGTTGTCGACGGTGAGTTTTATCATCTGGTGGCCGACGCATCTTCTTGAACTGGTGGTGATCATGAATGTGTTCTGGCAAGCCTCGGTTTATTTGTTTCCGTTGATTACAGCCGCCATTTTCTTACAAGCTCATCCTTATGTGCTCACCTCCAGGTTCAACGCAATACCGAGGACTTTCTCCATAGGTGCAACGGTTATGGGTTACGGCATTTATTATGGAGCACCCTACGGACTCTTATTCTCACTCCAATTCCGTCTTTTCGCTGAAGGCCTGCGGCATGCGCCGGAGAGTTCTTCGATTGCTCTGTTTGCCCTGGCGCATGGGGTGACGCTGATTGGCATGGGAGGCTCCTACCTGCTTTATCACCTGGCGACCCTGCTTCACCAGGAGCACAACCGATCTGTCATGAAGAAAGGGGGATGGCTTTTGACCGCCGTCAGCCATGTTCGGCTCTCGCTCGTCGCACTTCCACGACAACGTGCGGCCCACGCTTTGACAAAGCAGGCCAGAGCAAGTCCCAGTGGATTTCGCAGCGTCATCCAGGAAGTGGTGCCGCTGCTCTGGGCAGAAGACGTGCTGTTGCAACAGGCGGCGTGGAAGATTCTCTCGGCTTTCTTCGAAACGGAGACCTGGATCGTCGATAGCGAATCTGGATTGCCAGTCACTTCGCTGACCTGGATTGCTCGGGAGGTATCCGATCAGGCGCTGGCCGTCTGGACAGGCGCTCTCACACTTCAGCCTCGCAAAGGGCTGGATCTAGGTGTGCCGCTCTTGATGGGGCCCGAGGCGGGTGAGCATGCACTGCGTATCATCGAAAAGCTGATAGACCAGATTCCGCGCCATGGACTGACGGATGTCAGCTCAACATTCAATGAATTAATGAAGCACCTATCGAATATTCAGGGGCACGCCTGGCCCTTTGAAGACTTAAAACGAGCGAATGCGCGCGCCGCTGAACGATGGTTGGCCAGTCCGATAGGCCGCAGACAAGGCGAACGCCAGGCACAAGAGGCCCATGGCATTCGGCAGATGATTGATCATGGTGAGGGCAGACTCCCTCCACGGATGAGCGAAACCGATCTCCAGTTTAAAGAAGCAGAACGACGTATAGCTGCCGGGGATTCTGGCTCAGTACCTGATGAAGAGGCGAGCGCTACAGAACAGATTTTGGAGTGGGCGACTCGCCCGCGGGACAGACGCCATTCCCGTCAATTTGTATTTCTGGAGCGGGCTGCTTAAAGAAGTATTTCCTGCAGCAGGAGCTGTTTGAACACCCTGTGCAGGGGGATGACATTCTGTGGCAGGAGTTTTTGCCGAGCCGTTTCCAGCCCTTCCAGTGTTCGGCCAGGCTTTCGAAAGTGATCCATCATCAGCAGCATCAGCGGGTCAGCTTCCAGAATATGGCAGGCCAGTTTTGAATCGCGGAAAAACACAAGAACTTCCGGTTTTTTCTCTGGTGGTTTTCCTTCAGGAGCACCCTTCTCCACCCAATCAAATATCTGATGCTTAAAAACTTGCGCCATGGCTGTGGGGTTGGTGATGCGCGTGCCTTTTTTCACGATCGCGCGGTGAATAAAACTTTGAAGGTCGTGCCATTCGTAATCGGCGAGTTCCTTCACGTAAGTCCGTAAATTCTGAGTCGATAAAAACTTAACAAACGGCGAAAGTGCCGTGTTAAGCTCCCACGAAGCCGGGGGATGTTGAACAAAATATTTCTTACAGAGCTCCTGCCATTCGTCTTTAGTGAACTGGCGGCGCGTCATGGCAAAATCTTGATCCAGCGCATCCGCCCAATTGAGACGGGTGTTGTTGCGGTAAACGTCCAGTCGCTTGGGAAGGCCGTCTTTCCACAAAAAGGAGGTGCTTCTTTCGTGCTTGGGGTAAAACACCAAGCCTTTCATCTCTTCCTGCAACGTTTTGAGAGACGTCATATCATCACCGCTTCGCGACGTTCCGCAAGCCGGCTCGGCATCACTTCACACCCCTCACCCCGGACACTCCCTCTCCCTAAGGCAGACCTTGGCTTCCGCAATTTCCTATAGCGCCATGGTCCCGCGTCGATGCGGGAGGGCACAACTTTTTTGGGTGAGGGGCTATAGAGCCCCATTTTCTCGACGATTTTTTGCGCTTTTTGGGCTTCCGCCACGACCTCTGCCAGCAGTGGTACATTCGTATCCCATTCGATGAGCGTGCTTACGGGCCGACCAATCGCTTCCATCGTGAACCGGTAGAGATCCCACACCGGGTCGATGATGGGCCCCTCATGCGTATCGATGACCACATCCCCGCGATCCAGGTGCCCGGCCATATGGATCTGACCCACACGGTGCAGCGGGAGCTCGCGTATAAACTGCCTCGCGTCAAAATCGTGGTTTTTGCTGTTGACGTAAACGTTGTTGACGTCCAGGAGCATGCCGCAATCCGACTCTTCCAGGACTTTGTTAAAGAAATCGGCTTCCGACATTTCTGCGCCGGGCATAGGAACGTAGTAAGAGGGATTCTCGAGGAGAAAAGGAAGATCGATTTTCTTTTTCAGAATCTTCACGCGCTGGATGACGTGGTCGGCCGCTTCAAGCGAAAACGGCAGCGGTAAAAGATCGTGAAAATATTCCCCACCCACACTCGAAAAACACATGTGATCGCTGTACCACAACGCCTTGGTTCTCTGGAGAACAGCGCGGAGGCGTTCGAGATAGTCTTCGTTTAAGGGGTCGACACTACCGATGGACAAATTGACGCCGTGCGAAACCACTGGCCATTGGGCGGCACAGCGATCGAGCATGGCCTGCGGAAAGCCTCCAAAATTCATGAAGTTTTCAGGGACTATTTCCAACCATCCGATGGAGAGCGGGGTGGATTTTAATTCCCGAAAATGGACTTTCCGCAAGCCGATGCCTGCGCCGAGCGCGGGGAGCGATTCAAAGTCGGAATGTTTCAGAACGTATCACTTCATGCTGCCGTCGGTGGCGCATCCGCCTTTGCCGGCGCAGGCATTTTGTCCTTTGCAGCTGCTGTCCGCGGACTGGCAGCCGCCCTTTCCTTTGCATTCGTTTTTACCTGCGCACCCGTGGGTGGCGGCTTTGGCTTTTTCGGGTTTTTGCTTCTTGTGCTTTTTCGATTTGGAGGATTGCTTGGCTTGCCCCTTCTGCTGGGACTCCTTGTTGGTCGTTTCGTCAGCGTAGCTTGTCCCTGAAAGAAGTGCAGCGGAAAAGACTCCGGCGGCAATGAGTTTTTGAAGTTGTTTTCGGTTCATGGTATGAGCTCCTTTTAGTGTTAGTGGATCTGGAAGGAATTGTACAAGCCTTGAGCGTCAGGGCGGTCAGGTGTAGCGCAATCGACACGGGAAAGCGGCGGGCCCTCCAGGAGGGCTTCCAGGAACGCGTCCAGGAGGTCGCGGGAGCCTTCTGCGTAAGCTTCTACAGAGCCATCGGCCTGATTACGCACCCAGCCGACGAGTCCCAATTCTTCCGCCTTTTGCAGCACAAAATAGCGGAATCCAACGCCTTGGACGTGGCCTTGAATGAGAAGGTGAAGTGCTTCGGCTTTGGAAGAGGAAGGCACTACTTAATGATAGCGAGTTTTCCTGAACTGTCATTGCCCTGCGGGTCGATGAGAAGGTAGATGTAGATGCCTGAAGCCACGGCCTGACCGGAACGGTTGGTGCGGTTCCATGTGGCCGTCCCTGAGGAATCCGCGGTCAATTCCCGAACCAGGTGAGCCGAAATCGTAAAAATCTTGACGTGCGTGCCTGCAGGAAGGCCGTTGAAAGTCATGTCAATGCTGCCGTGCTGATCGATTCTCCAGGGATTCGGGTACACCTTCGCATTGGCAAAAGGCCCTGAGCCGACTTGAGCGGCTTGCGTATGCAGGACACCTATAAGAAAGAGAAAACTAAGGAGAGCGAGGGGTTTTTTAGCGAGCGCTGTCATTGCGTTCACGCTGGGTAGCCGCCAGGTGCGAATCGTCTTCTGAGAGGAGCTGCATGAGCTGTTGATATTCCGGCATCGTGGCATCGGCATCTTTTTCCCCCTGTACGGAGCGATACTGTTTGTACTTCTTGTATTGAATCAAATTTCGCTTCCTCTCTTCAGCCGCACCAAAGCGGATCAGGAGTGAGAGGTAATGTGTATCGCCGAGCTCACCATACGGAGACCAGGCATAAGCAAACTCCTGGCCCCAGACATAGAGGCCAACGCCTGTCGAAAAGCCGGCGAGCGCGCTCAGTTCTTCCGACGTATCGGTTCTATAGCCAACGCGCAGCGCTACGACGTCGGTCGGGCGCCACTGGCCGCCCAAATGGAGACTGGCCAGGCCGCTCTTACGATAGACAACCTCGGAGCTGGCCAAGTAACGCGAATTGGGAGACCACGCACCGCCTAATTTCACAGCGAGCGGAAGACTGTCGCCTTCGCTGATAAATTTGAGTTTCGAGCCCATGTTGACTACGGAGAGACCGAGACGCGCTTTCTCGCTGAGCTCATAGAGAGCTGCGACATCGGCCGCATAAGCGCTTGCCGAGACATCATCGAGCTTAGCGCGAATTATTTTACCGGTAACGCCTAAAGCGAGCTTATCGCTGATGGTCTGGCCGTAAGCCAGGTTATAGGAAGCGTAGTAGCTGGAAAAGTCGCCTGTGACCGTGCCGCCACCATCACGTCCGGTGATGTCGCCAGAACCCAGATACTGAACCGAGAAACCAATACCACGCTGTGTTCCTGAATCGTGGTTTTTTGCGAAGGGATGAACAAAGCTGGCATATTCATAATGAAGCGTGTCTAAATAAGAGAGGTGCTGTCCGGCGAGTTCATTGCCGCCCAAGCGAGCCAAACCCGCAGGATTCCACACCGGAGCATAAGCGTTGGTGGCCAATGCCGTATAAGCGGAACCTAAGGCGGCCGGGCCGGCGCCCACCGGTATGTCTAAGAAAGAAGCGCCTTCCGTTCCGGCTGAAGCCCAGAGCAGGCCTCCTTTAAAAAGGACTGCTGAAAGCGTAATCACGCTGGCTGCCCTCTTCAACGATGCGTTGCAGTTGTTCATTTTTTTTCCTGCCATAAGTTTGTCAGATAAGTGTTAAGGCTAAATGTCATGTAGGTTAATTCCACGTTACGGTTCATGGATAGCCGTCATGTAATGGAATGTAAAGTAAATTTAAGTTGAGTTAAGGGAGTCTAAGGAATGATCGTTATTTAGAGGTGATTTTTACTTCGAACTTATTTCTTTGCTTTTGAATGCCATCTCTTAGCTTCAGCCGGGTTCGGCGTTAGGCCCAGCCAGCCGTTTTCATAGCTTTGCGACATGAGCTGCATAGCATCCTTATTTCCAGCTTCCGCCGAGGCCCTGATCCAGCGTAAGGCGGCTTTATTACTTTTAGCCACCCCGGACCCCTGGGCATAGAGCTGGCCCAGGCTAAAACAAGCATTGGCATGGCCTTTTTCCGCCGCTTGCTTATACCACTGAACGGCCTTCGCGGTATCCGTGGCGACGCCAACACCTGTTTCATGCATGACGCCCAAGCGATATTGGGCATCTAGATTGCCTTGTTTAGCCGCCTCGTTGTACCAATACGCCGTTTGAGACAAGTTTTTGGGCACACCCTGGCCGAGATAATGCATCGCGCCAATCTTTAGTTGCGCGTCCGGGTTTCCGGCTTTGGCGGCCTTTAAATAGTATTCGCCAGCCTTTCCGTTATCTTTCGTGCCCGCGAGTCCTGTCTCGTACAGATAGGCGAGTTGAAGAATGGCAGAAAGGTTTCCCTGCTCCGCAGCTTTTTTCAGCAAGTTGACAGCTTCACCAGGATTTTTGCTGACGCCTTCGCCTTCCAGATAGAGCGCAGCCATCTGCAATTGAGCTTCCAAGAATCCCTGATCCGCGGCCTTTAAAATCCATTTGGCCCCCGCTACAGGACTTTTCGCCAGGCCTTCACCATTTAAAAGCATGAGGCCGTAATAGAACTGAGAATCTACGTGTCCTTGTTCTGCCGCCTTCTTAAGATAGTCGGCAGCCTGTTTGGGATCTTTCGCTTTTCCTTCTGTACCGCTGGCATAGGTCGCGCCGACGTAAAATTGCGCTTCGGAGATGCCGTTGTCGGCAGCCTTCTTGTAATAGTCGGCTGCTCTTGTGGGACTCTTCGGAACGCCTTCGCCGGTCGCGTAGAGAACGGCGAGATTGTACTGGGCCTCCGGAATGCCCTGGTCGGCGGCCTTTTCGTACCACATCGCGGCTTTGGCAGGATCCTTCGCTGCGCCCTGTCCATTGGCATACATCACGCCGAGCGAAAACTGCGCTTCCGGGATCCCCAGCACGGCTGCTTTTTGAGCGACCGAAAAAGCCTCCGCGGGATCCTTCGGGAGACCCAGGCGGTAAATCGCACGCGGATCACGCTGTGCGGCAGCTTGCTGGTACCACTCACGCGCCGTCGCGGGGTCTTTCTCTACGCCGCGGCCTTTGGCGACCATTTCCGCCAAAGCAAATTGCGCACCTGCGTGACCCTGCTTCGCCGCGGCAAAATATTGTTCCGACGCTTTCGTTAAATCCTGCGGGACGCGTTCGCCGCTTTCGAGAATAGTTCCTAATCGGTATTGAGCCGGAGCGTGGTTCAGATCTGCGGCATGTTGATAAAGAGCGATACCTCCCACAATATCCTTTGGAATGCCTTCACCGTAGATCATCATATCGGCGAGCGCGCAATCCGCTTGCGGGTGCCCTTGCTCGGAAGCTTTGCGCAGCCATGCCGCGGCTTGGGCAGCATTTTTGCTTACGCCGCTGCCCGCTCGATAGAGGAGTCCCAATTGATATTGCGCCTGCGGATGGCCCTGCTGGGCAGCTTTTTCAAACCAGAACGCCGCCTGGGCAGGTAATTTTTCGACGCCGTGACCCTCTAAGTACTGAGTGGCCAGGGCGAACTGAGACTCCACATCCTCCTGCTCGGCTGCTTTTTTGTTGTAAACGGCGGCTTTGGCGAGATCTTTAGGTACACCCATCCCCTCAGCGTACAGGCGCGCCATATGGTATTGAGCGACCATGGACCCCTTGTCTGCTGCACGTAGAATAAAGATCGCGCCTTTTTTTGGATCTTTCTTGATGCCTTCACCGTACACATACATTTTGCCGATCGTGAATTCAGCAAAGGTGTTGCCTTCTTCGGCCATCGGCGCCAGGAGTTTCAGCGCGGCCTTAAAATCCCCGCGCGTATAAGCGGACAGCGCATCATCGCCGTCCGGCAATTGCGCGAAGAGTGGAATGGCGATTGCGCCCGCAAGTAAAATCTGCAAAGCTTTCATGGTGCGCGTGAGTTTAACAGGTCGGATGGCCGCTTTCAATAACAGGTTTTTCATTTCCGGGGTCAGCGTGCTGGCGCTTTTACTTGGCACGGCTTGCCCCGTCGATGCGAAGCGCGTCCGGCCCCAACGTCAGGTCCGCCCGCTGGTGGTGAGAGATATCTATGTGGAGTTAAAGGATGTCTTTGATCCCAGCGTCCCGGGCGAAAACATCTGGCCCTTCCGTCTGGCCAACCAGCTGCACGTCAGGACCCGTGCCTCCGTTATTCGCCGAGAACTTCTCGCCCGACCAGGGACTCCTTCCGATACCGAACAGATCGATGAATCGGAAAGAAATCTGCGCGCGCTCCCTTTTATCAGGGACGCCAGTATTTTGAAGAAAACCAACCCCGACGGAAGCGTTGATCTTCTGGTCATGACCCAGGACTCCTGGACTCTGCAGCCGCAACTCGGCGTGTCCAGCGAGGGCGGCGAATCGACTTTTTCAGCGGGTATCGAAGAAATCAACCTTCTGGGTTACGGCAAATACCTTTCCTATTTTTATAAAGAGGATGTTGACGGACGCAGCCATCTGTTGGGCTACAACGATCCGCAATTTTTGAACACCCGTTTTCGGCTGACATCGACGTTTCAGGATATTCCTACCGGCAGTATCCAGGATGTGAACCTGGAACGCCCCTTCTTTGCGCAGACGACGCGCGTCGCAGGCGGCGCCTCCTTTAATCATTTCCAAAAAATGGAGAAAGTCTTCGAGGCCGGAAACGAAATCAGCCGCCACGACCGCGAGCATGTCGCCACGCGCCCCTTTATCGGGCTGTGGCTGAACAACGACCCGATGAATGCGGTCCGCTCAACGCTGGCTTACCGCTATTCCGAAGAGACCTATCACGCACAGGCCGGAACCCTCGCGAGCACGCTCCCCGAACACACGACCTTATCCGGCCCCATTCTCGGTTTTTCCTACACGCAAGCGGACTTCATCAAAGAAACGTTCATTGAAAAGACCGGCCGCGTCGAAGATTACAATCTCGGGCATGACGCACAACTGGCCGCTGGCTATGTGTCCAAGAAATTCGGAGCGACAGAAACATCCATTCCGATCGCCTTGAGTGATACGTTCGGCTTCGGTAATCGTCGCGAATGGTTTGGCCTTTTTACGCTCGGGGCTTCCAACCGCTACAAGCTTTATGAGCCGGATCAGGTAGGCGGTAGGCTCTACAACGCTCTATACTTTGGCAGCTTTAATTACTTCAGGCATCTGCGGGACGATTTCCCGGATACGGGCGTCGTCCACATTGAGTCGGCTTACCTGCAGCGCCCGGATGTATCCAATCTCTTATCGGTCGGCGGTAATACGGGTCTGCGCGGTTTTAAAAATGACTTCATGACTGGCAATAAGACCGTCTTGATCAATCTGGAAAACCGCTTCTTCTATCCCAGGGAAGTTTTTCACCTCGCCTATGTCGGAGGCGCGTTCTTCTTAGACGCCGGCCAGGCTCAACCGCAAGGTCAGGAGTTTACGAGGAAAGATTTTCACTGCAACGTCGGCGCAGGCATGCGCTTTGGATTATCCCGGTCTTCTGAGGGAACGGTCTTTCGTGTGGACCTTGCCTATGCGCTCGGCCCCATACAACAGGCCAACCGATGGATCCTCTCCATCTCTTCATCACAGGGCTTTAAGCGCAGCGCCAATACCTACGCCAAGTACAACGCCATCAATTCAGCCCAGTAAAGTTAGTTAGTTGGTTAGTTGGTTGCGAACAAACTAACAAACCAACAAACTAACCAACCTTTTCAAAACCCGCGTACGGGCGTAATACTTCTGGGATGGTCACTGAGCCATCGGCTTGCTGGAAGTTCTCGAGGATGGCCGCAAACGTTCTACCGATCGCGACGCCTGAGCCGTTTAAGGTGTGAACAAACTCTTTTTTGCCGTCCGCGCGCTTGAACTTGATGTTCATGCGTCGAGCCTGAAAATCCGAGAAGGTCGAACAAGACGAAATTTCCCGCCACCGTCCGCGCCCCTTCCCGTCCTCCGAAGCCTCTCCGGGCATCCAGACTTCGAGGTCGTAGGTCTTCGCGGAGGCAAAACCCATATCGCCCGTACACAGCACGATCACTCGATAGGGGATTTTCAGCTTATAGAGGATTTTTTCGGCGCTGGCCGTGAGGAGTTCCAGAGTTTCTAACGAATCTTCCGGCTTCACCAATTGGACGAGCTCTACCTTATTGAACTGGTGATTGCGGATGAGGCCTTTCGTGTCCTGGCCGTACGATCCCGCTTCGCGCCGGAAACAGGAAGAATAACAAACGTATTTTTTCGGAAGATCCTTTTCCTCCAGGACTTCTTCCCGGTGCAGATTCGTGACGGGGACTTCC
>JANLWZ010000277.1:0-3203 GCA_031364865.1 Elusimicrobiota bacterium | reverse complement strand
CCGCGGTGGCGATCATCACCAGCAAAGCCGTCATTTTTAATTTAGGCAATTCAATCAAATAGGGAGCTTCGCGAGACGAATAGCCCGCGGTGATCGATGGGGCGCGCTCGCGCGTGTTTCGAAGCACATACGTCACGCCGCTCATGGAGCCCCGATCGGGCCGCTGGTGCATCATGCAGGACACCGCCATGAAGTCGCTTTCTTTGGTGATCGCTGGACGGGCAGCAAGGCCCACCCACATTCCACCTTTCGTGAAGATGTAGCCGCCATTCTTTCTCTGGGACGTCGAGACGGGTCCAATTTGGTTCGGGAATATTCGATCGAGTATTTTTCTTTGAGTTTCAGGAGTGTCGTACGATGCCGCCCACTCCGAAAGAGTCTCGGTGGCTGCCGGGAGGGGGGAAGTGAAACAAACGAGGGCCAGAGCACAAAGGAATGGGATTGTCCGACGCATCGGCCCATTGTACCACCCCTTGTAAAAAATTATCCACAACCCCCATATATAGTGGCGAAATTTGCAATATTTCGACTGAATTGGTAATCTTTGCCCGTTGTGCGATTAAAACGCCTTGAGATGGTAGGGTTCAAATCCTTCGCGGACAAGACTCGCGTAGAGTTTGAAACCGGCATTACCGCGGTTGTTGGTCCCAATGGCTGCGGCAAATCCAATATTTCCGATTCCATCCGCTGGGCCCTGGGTGAGATGTCCGCGAAGTCTCTCCGCAGCCAGCACATGATGGACGTCATTTTTAATGGCACCGCCACTCGCTCCGCTCTGGGAATGTCCGAAGTCACTCTCACTTTTGATAACACCTCCCGCCAACTCCCTGTGGATTACACGGAAGTCGCTATTTCGAGACGACTATTCCGCTCCGGCGAATCCGAATACTTCATTAACAAGACGCAGTGCCGGCTGAAAGATGTGCGGGATCTTTTCCTGGACACGGGCGTGGGTAACGACGGCTACTACGTCATGGCGCAAGGCAAAATGGAATTTATTCTTTCGGCCAAGCCGGAAGAGCGCCGCGAACTTTTTGAAGAAGCGGCGGGCGTATCCAAGTATAAAGTCCGCCGCGAAGAAGCGCTCCGCAAGCTCGCGCGCGTCGAACAGGACATGCTCCGCCTGAACGATTCGTTAGCGATCTATAAGCAGCAGATGGATGGTCTGGAAGCCGCTGTTCGCAAAGCCAAGCAGCATCAAAAGCTTCAGGACGAACTCAAACGCCTCGAGATCGCTTCCCTGCTCCACCACTTTGATAAAGCTCAGTCCGACTATCAAGCGGTTCATGCGCGCCAGGAAGAAGAGACCGCGCAGGTGAATGCGCTGCGCGAAGACGTGAAAGCACGTGAAGCCGCTCTCATCGAAGCGCGAAGCAAATCGGAACAATTTGAAGAAGAAGTCATCGCTCTGCAGCGCGAGCTGTCCAAATTTGAAAGTGAATGGGCGAAGGCCGAGACAGAAAAAACAGCGGCGCAGGAGCGAGAAAAAGAACTGAAGGAAGCACAGGCGCGTCTCGGTCAGGAAGCGACGGGGATTACCAAACTCTCAGAAGAGTGGCGCCGGACTATGACAGCGCTCGACATCGAAGAAGAAACGCTGCGCCAAGAATTTCATGATCGGAACAATGCTTATCGCGTCGAAGAAGAAAAGGGGCGCGACGAGCAAACTTCCATTGTGGCGATGCAGAAAGAACTCGAGCAAACGCGCGCGCGATTGCTCGAGTTGGTTCGCCTCATCAGCCATCACCGCAACGAGAGCGTGCGCTTGACATCGCTCACCGTAAGACATGAAGAAGCGTCCAAGTCGAAAGATCGCGAACTGGAAAAGATCAGACAGCGCAGCCGCGCTGCCGAAGAGCAAATTTCAGCGCAAACTTCACAAGTCGAGCTGGGTAAAGAAAGTCTACGCTCGGTTCAGAACGCCCTGACGGCACTCGATGAGAAGGGACGTTACGATCAGGCGGCGCTGCTGGATCTCGAGCGCTCCGTTCAGAACGCACGTGAACGTCTGGCGAGGCTAGAAGCTGAAAAAACGTCTCTGGAACGCTGGCTGAGCAAAGATCCTGTGGCGATGGCGGCCGCCTCTCTGCGGATGGCCTCGCTGCAAGGCATCCATGGTCCCGTGCGCACCAGTTTAAATACAAGCGGCCCTTATGAGCGCTTGCTGGAACGCGCCTTGGGCGACCGAGCAGGCTATTTCATCGCCGATACGCTGAATGACGCACAAGCCGCGATCCGGTATTTATCCGATGAGCGAAAGGGATGGGCAACGTTTTTTGTGCTCGACCGGTTGTCTCAGGAAGAACACCTCATGGCCTTGAGTGAAACCTCAGGATCACGTTCCCTGGCTGAGGTGGTGACGTGCGAAGAACGCTTCAAGCCTCTCTTACGCTATCTCCTCGGACGGACGTTTTATGTAGGCGAAACACTCTTTGAAGAGGGACTTCTGCGTGGTGGAGCAGATCCTGTGGTGGAGACTTTCCAGGCCACGCCTGCTGACTTAAGCCGTCTCGAACAAGAAGTGAAGACGCTCCAAAGTCACCTGGAGACGTCCTTTACGCAAAGAAAAGATTTGGAGATGGCGATGGCCGCTTCGACGGCAGAACGCGCACCGATTGCCGATCAAGAGCGCCAGTTGCATATTCAGGCGCAGGTCCAGGAAGAAACCCTCGCCCGCTTACGTGAAGGATTGGAATTAAGTCAGACGGAAGAAAAGCTGCTCCTTCGGGAAAAAGAAGAGGCCGAAGCGGCGATTGCCCAGACGCAGGAAGCGTTAAAGCAGGAAGAAATCCTGCTCACGACGCTGGAAGAAGAAGAGCGTTCGCTGCAGCAGGCGTTTCAGACGCAGGATGTCTCGCTGCAGGAGCGTCGTCAGATCGTTCAAACCCATTTAGCACAAATCTCACAATTACGGCTCGAAGCAGAAACGCGCAGGGAGCGTCTCCTCGGCAAAGAGCGGGAGGCCGAAAATGCGAAAAGCCGGCTGGATGCTTTTGAGGACCGAGCCTCTCATATCGCCCAGGAACTGAAAGATATAGAAGAACGTCTGGCGCAGTTGGCTTTGATCCAGAGCGAAAAATCCGCTTTGTTGTCGACGCTGGCCGTCTCCAAGGAAGAACAGCAGAAGAAGCTTTCGGCTTCGATGGAAGAACGGCAGGGGCTGCAGTCTCAACTGCACGGACAGGACGAGCAGCTCGCCCAGT
>JANLWZ010000276.1:0-6057 GCA_031364865.1 Elusimicrobiota bacterium | reverse complement strand
TTGCCCTGCAGCGCCCAGCCCTTGAACGGTGAATTCTGACTCTTGGAAACAAATTCGTCGACGGTGTATTTGGCTTTTAAATTGATGAGCGTCACGTCCGCAGGAGCGCCGGGGGAGAGGTGTCCTCCGGGCAGTCCCATGGCTCGGGCCGGCGCATCGGTCATCGCTTTAATGGCGGCGCTCAGAGTGAGCACTTTGGTCTGCACGAGATGAGTGAGCACGATGCCCAGAGTCGTCTCGAGCCCAATAATTCCGAACGGAGCTAAATCAAAGGCGCGTGATTTCTGTGCCACGGTATGAGGCGCGTGGTCGGAAGCAATCACATCCAGCGTGCCGTCCGCTAACCCCTCGAGCACGGCCTGGCAGTCCTCTTTCGTACGCAGCGGCGGATTCATTTTAGCGTTGGTCTCATAACCCGCGACGGCATCTTCCGTCAGGGTAAAGTAATGAGGACAGGTCTCCGCCGTAATAGGCAGTCCCCGCTGCTTCGCCTGTCGGATGAGCGCCACCGATTCTTTGGTCGACATATGCGCCAGATGCAGCCGAGCTCCCGTGAGTTCACAGAGCGCAATGTTTCGCCCCACCATAATGTATTCCGCCTGACGGGGAATGCCTTTTAACCCGAGAAGCGCGGCCAATCTTCCCTCATTCATCACACCGCCCTTGGCGAGGTCGGCATCTTCGCAGTGGTCAATAACGGTGAGTCCAAAAGTCTTCGCATATTCCAGCGCGCGGCGGAAAAGCTTGGCGCTGACGACGGGTTTGCCGTCATCGGATATCGCGACGCAGCCCGCGCGGACCATCGCGCCAATTTCCGTCAGCTCAACGCCTTCCTGTCCCTTGGTGATCGCGCCAATGGGAAAGACGCGCACATAGCCTTCGCTCTGCGCCTTCATCAGGACAAACTGGATTTGTGAGACGTTATCCAGCGGAGGCGTTGTGTTCGGCATGCAGGCGACCGAGGTGAACCCCCCCATCGCTGCTGCCGCTGTGCCCGTGGCGATCGTTTCTTTTTCTTCCTGGCCTGGTTCACGCAAATGCACATGGATATCGATCAGGCCGGGTGCCACCACAAGTCCCGTGGCATTGATGACTTCCGTTTCTTTGGAGACTTTGATATCTCTGGCCACTTTCTGCACATGCTGGCCTTCCAACAAAACGTCCATCACGGCGTCCAGTTTATTACGGGGGTCCACGACGTGCCCGCCGCGGATCAACACCTGGTGTTTGTCTTCCGGTGCTTTGCTCGGAGACTGCTTTCTGGCCCAGCTGACCGTTGTGCTTTTCATATAGATTTCTTCTCCGCGATGAGTGAGGAGGGAGCTCCGGAAGGCGCCTGCCCGCTGGAACCCGACAGGAGATAAAGAACGGCCATGCGGATGGCGATACCGTTCGTGACTTGTTCGAGGATCGCGGACTGGGGCCCATCCGCGACACCCGAGGAGATCTCGACACCACGGTTCATAGGCCCCGGATGCATGACGAGACAATCCTTCTTCGCCCACGAGAGTTTTTTCTCGTCCAGTCCATAAAATTCGTTGTACTCGCGCAGACTCGGGAACAGATTTTCCTGCTGCCGCTCCATTTGCAAGCGCAGGACATACGCCACATCGGCGCCTTCGAGCGCTTCTTTCATGTTGTAAGTGATTTGAATGTGATCACCGAAAGCCGCTTTCATGTCCTGGGGAATCAGAGTGGCCGGACCGCAAAGCCGGACGTTCGCACCCAGTTTGGTCAGTCCCCAGATATTGGAGCGCGCTACGCGGGAGTGAAGAATGTCGCCGATGATCGTGACGGTGAGCCCCTGCAGCTTCTTCTTTTTCTCACGAATCGTGTACAAGTCGAGCAGGCCTTGTGTGGGATGTTCGTGATTGCCGTCTCCGGCGTTCACGACATGCGCCTTCAGGCCGCGGGCGAGGAGTTCCGGCGCGCCGGACACGGAGTGACGAAGAACGATATAGTCCACCTTCATCGCTTCCAGATTGCGCGCCGTGTCCATCAAGGTTTCCCCTTTTTGGACGCTCGAAGAAGATACGGAGAGACTCAGAACGTCGGCGGAAAGACGCGTGGCCGCCAGTTCGAAAGAGGTACGTGTGCGCGTGGACGGCTCATAGAAAAGCATCGCAACCGTTTTGCCGCGCAGCGGCGGGACCTTTTTAATGGATCGGGTGAAGAGACGCTTGAATGGAATAGCGGTATTGAGGATCAGTTCGATCTCATCGGCGTTCAGGTTGGCGAGACCGAGAAGGTCTTTATGCCGAAGTTTCATCGCGTCTTTCTGTCCTCATATTTGCGTAAGCGGATGCTATCTTCTTCATCCAGTTCTTTCAAGTTCACGTCCACCACATCGTCCGACTGGGTTTTGAGCACAAGAGCGGCATAATCCGGCGCAATCGGCAGCTCGCGATGCCCGCGGTCTACCAGCACCGCCAGGCGTATGCATTTCGGCCGGCCGTAGTCGACCAGCGCGTTCATGGCGGAGCGGATCGTCCGGCCGGTGAAAAGAACATCGTCTATCAGAACGAGCGGACGCCCTTCAATATCAAACGGGAGGTCCGTTTCTTTCACCTCGGGCTGTGCGGCGATATCCCCGACGTCGTCCCGATAGAGCGTGATATCCAGAATACCGACAGGAATGTTTTTTCCGGTTTCTTCTTCCAGGAGCGCGGCAATCCGCCTGGCCAGTATGGCGCCCCGCGTTTGAATGCCGACCACCGCCAGTTTCGCGACATCTTTGGAAAATTCCTTGCGAATAGCCTGTACGAGCGCGCGCACCTTCTGATCAATCTTCGCCGCATCCAGTACGAGACGGCCCACGCCGGCTGTAGTCTCGGTTCGGTTCATAACGGTCTCCCGGAAACGCTCAAGGCCTTGGCTCCAATATCTTTGCGAAAGGTTTTGCCTTCAAAAGAAATTCCTTCTACGGCGAGATAAACGGTCGCTCGCGCTGTCTCCAGACGATCGGCAATCGCTGTCACACCCAGCACGCGGCCTCCCGCCGTGACGATATCGGTTCCTTTGCGTTCCGTTCCGGCATGGAAAACATTGGCGCCGGCGCTGGAGTCAAAACCTTCGATGACTTTCCCTTTCTCGTAAGCACCGGGATAGCCTGCAGCCGCCAGCACGATACACATCGAATGCTTATTCTTCCAGACGATTGGCAGGAGGTGCAGGTGCCGTTCGTCTACGGCCTGCAGGACATCGATAAAATCGGTGTCGAGGAGTGGAAGGACCACTTGCGTCTCCGGGTCGCCAAAGCGCGTATTGAATTCGAGAACGCTGGGGCCGTTCGATGTGATCATGAGACCAAAATAGATAATGCCGCGATAATCGAACCCTTCCGCGGCGATGCCTTTCATAAAGGGTTTAAAAATCGTTCGATCGATTTGCTCCAGAAGCGCCGGTGTGATGAGCGGAGCCGGCGCGTAGGCACCCATGCCGCCTGTGTTCGGGCCCTCGTCATTATCCTTTAGACGTTTATGATCCTGAGAAGCGGGCATGGGGATGAGGGTCTTTCCGTCACAGAAAGCCATGATGGTCGCTTCTTCACCCTGCAGACATTCTTCCAGAACGACCGTGGAACCGGCAGATCCGTAGATTTCTTTACCCATCACATCATAGAGAAAGTCTTTGGCTTCGGCGGTATTGGCACAGACTTTTACCCCTTTTCCGGCGGCCAGTCCATCGGCTTTTACGACACAGGCGCCGCGCCAGTGCTGGAGCAGAATTGTGCCTTTGCGAAGATTGGGGACGATCTCGTATTTCGCTGTAGGGATACCGTACTTACGCATGAACTCTTTGGCGAACGATTTGCTGCCTTCCAGACGAGCGGCACTCTTCGTGGGCCCGATGATCGCGAGCCCACCGAGACGGAAGTGGTCCACGATCCCTGAAACGAGCGGTGCTTCAGGGCCGACCATGGTTAAATCGATTTTGTTATCTCTGGCGAATTTATAAAGGGCGGGGATGTTATCTGCGGCAATAGGTACGCATTCCGCTTCCTGGGCAATTCCGGCGTTGCCCGGGGCACAGAAGAGCTTAGCGGCTTTGCGGCTTTGGGCGAGGGTATGCACCAGGGCGTGCTCGCGCCCGCCGCCGCCAACTACTAGTATTTTCAAGTTCATGTGTGAGGGGTTTTGAGACGGCAATATTATAGCAAACGTCCTCTTGTGAGCCCATAAGGCCCCTTAAGCGGCTCGTGCTATGCTTTTTCGTCTTCGCATGGGTGAATAAGCGGCACCTGTTTGAGGCCATCTTTTTTCCTGCCATAGCATTCGCACATTTTCTTTGTGTTCCGTTGTCTGGGTATGGTCTTTGTATCCCAGGGCCCATCGTGCGATCTCTTTTTTACGTTGCTTGGAATACCGGTTATTAAAAGCAAATCGTGGACTAAGGTATCCCGTAAGAATCAGCAGCCCGTTGTAGCCGACGATCGCACCCAGCGCAGGCCAAAGTTCCGGGTTAAGGATTTTGCTCCTTACACCCTCCTCAAATTGCTGCAAGCTTAGCTCATTCCAGAACAGACCTTTTTTCTCCAGTTCGCTCAAAACATCTACGCGAGTTAGTCCGGCGCGTCTACGCAGGATTTGAAACCGTTTACCCGGCTTCATACGCGGTGCTGTGAGTTCGCGCTTAGCTTCTGGATGGAGATGCCCAAAACGGCTAAACCCGTACCATAACCATTCCGTGGAGACACCAAACGCCCATGCCCGCTCCGCCACAGAAGAATCCAACGCCAAATTCTGCCCTGACGCCCATCGCCAGGCTTCTTCGGATGACGGACTAAATTTAGGGTATTGCCTTCGAAGTTCTTTCCACGATATCCCATGCAATCGCTGAATCAGCGCGATCAGTACGCGGATACGCTTACCCACCCTACGGGACACCGTATCTTCATTGGCAGACTCCGCCGCGCGCCAGAGACGCTGGAGATCGACCGGCCAACTCTTCCGATCCATGACAAAGAAAAGATCACGCGACAATCCGTTCACGACCCATCGCCCCTGAATAAAACGAAGCGGAAACCCTTGAATCGCAAGCCACGCCAATCCACGATTCAATAGATCTGGCGACAATGCGTGAGGGATGTACTCTTCATTCGCAAGCCGTTGCAAAAGCTCATCATTAGACAGTGGTCCATTTTTTCGCAAGAGGCGATAGGCCTCGAGAAAGTCCATGAGAAGCTGATGTAGATTTTCCTGGGGCGGCTTTTTTGTTCCGGGATAGAGATACATCGCGAGCTCATGCTGCGGATGATGCCGAAATTCTTCAAAGTCAGGCAATTCTTCAACAGTTTTCCCCCTCCACAAAATCGGAGTCTGCGGACGCGCTGCGTGTCGCGTGATGATAAATGTGACATTTCGCGCTTGATGCAATCTCAGGAAACTGGCGGGGGTCTCTCCACTGATCGGCTCATTCAAGGCCCGATGAATGGCCCCTGCCTTTTTTTCTGAATTAGCGAGCAGGAGGATCTCTTTTGATGAAAGAATAGTTTTGATACCCATCGATAATGCGCGGCGCGGCACACGTTCCATATCGCCGCCAAAATACCGTCGGTTAGCCTGCCGACTACTGGGCGCCAGAGTCACAACACTGGTCTCAGATTTCGGGTGGGTCTGTGATGAATTCGGTTCGACAAAAGCAATATGGCCATTTTCACCAATGCCGAGTATGACGAAGTCCAGCCCTCCTGAGTCACGGATCAGCCGCTCGTAACGCCTGGCTTCTGCATGGAGATCTTTGGCCATGCCATTCAGAAAGTGTTGGTTTTCCCGAGGAATGTTCACGTGATCAAAGAATGCTTTTTGAAGTTTGGTCTTAAATTGTTGCGGGTGCCCATCCGGCAGGCCAATGTATTCGTCCAAGTGAAAGGTGCGAACACGCGACCCATCAAGATCCATTTTGATCAATTTCGCATACATGGCTGCTGAGGTGCTGTCTGTCGGAAGTCCTAGATTGGTCCACTGGCCGAGCTTGTTGTTCTGTCGAACTAATTCGGCGATGCGAACCGCCGCTGCTTCACCAGGATCTTCCGGATTTTGGACAACGTTGACGGAC
>JANLWZ010000252.1:0-2502 GCA_031364865.1 Elusimicrobiota bacterium | reverse complement strand
GGGCCGGATCCGCTTTCGATGAGCTTGGTCTGTTTCTTCAAGATCTTGTATCCGGAGATCCGGGGAGACTTCTTTTTCGTGGAATCTTCCACCGCTTGCAGAGCCATCGAAAGGATCCTTTCGGCCTCGTGATACTCTTTGAAGTGCGTCTTTACTTTTCCTGCGCTCAACAAGAGCCTGAGCAAAATTCGAAATTCGACAGCATTGCATTCTTTCGCGCGCTTGACAGCAGTCTCGACCTCTTCCCGCGATCGTTCCCATTCCTGTAAGAGATGCGAAACAGCAGCAGCGTTCAGATATCCACCGATAGCGACAAAATCCTTGTCACCTTCAAAGGCGAAAGCGTAATACACCATCTTGAAAGACAAGCGATGCGCCAGTTCATAGTCTGCCCTGGTGGCCAGTGTGTTGGTGAGCGTCTTCTCAACGACTTGATTGGCCCACTCCGCTATGTTCTGCTGAAGGGCAGTACGATAGTCGTCAATCTCGGGATAATGGCCCGCAAGATGAGCTGTCGCAGCGAGGCCCTTTTCATGGGCGTCAATGGCTTCTGTGACTCGGTTCATGGACGCTAGAAAGCCGCCATGCTGGTAGTAGATGCGTAGACTGACTTGAGGGTGAGCTGCGGAAGATATTTGTTCACGTGCTTCGACGACTATTGCCAGCGCCTCATCCATGCGCTCAAGCCGGGACGCAGCGAAGGCGATGTTGTTCAGGAGCAGCAAACGATCATTCAGTTCTTCGGGTTTTAAGCGAGCATAGGCTTGGCGCGATTCGACGATGGCTTGTTCAATCTCTTCAGGTGTGGATTGTGGATCATTGATCACACTGGCTGTTCGTGCTCTTATGGCTGCGGCATCCTCCGATTTGCCGGTTTCCCATAGCCCCATGATGAAAAAGTTGATGGCTGAAAAAACTAAGGGCGAAAGCGCTATCACGATGCCCAGTAAGTTGAGTGTTTTGGATGTTGGCGAATAAAATCCGTATTGCGATAACCCAAGACCTACAGCGCTGAGCTTGCTCAAATGCTGTTGATAGAGAGCATAAGTATGAGCAAAAGCCTGGAACTTGTATTTGTTTGGAATTCCTCGACCGGTAAATAGACTTCCGGCAAGTTCCAGGGTTAATGCCTGTGTTTCAAAGCTCAGTATTGGCGAATTTTTCCTGGGAGAGTTGGAAAGTGAAGCAAAAGATGGATCCACAAGGAGTGCAGGGATTAACAGGAATGGAATGGATCGGGAAAGTAGTTTGTTCATCTGGATTGCTCAATTTTAAACGGTATGTAAAACGAAACGAATAGTCTGGAAGGGCAAAAATCCGGGACTGAAGGGCCCAACATAAATTGGCCCAGTTTTAGAACTGAATCGTAAGGAGACTGTTCACTTCGTAGCCGTAGGTGTTGGCATCGGAACTTACTTTGTTGGCTGTGTAGAAATAGCTGCCGCCAAAAGATAAGCGAACGTTTGATGTCATTTCGTAATCGTTGGTGGTTGAGAGTTTGTAAGTATCCGTGTTGCTGTTCAGCTGGTCGATGCTCGAGCGGCGCATTTCCAGGGTGAAGTTCTCGGTCGTCCTGATACGGTTTGAAAAGACCACGAGATCCCCAAACGGAAGCTTGATTCCGGCAGGCACATACAGATCGGCATAGGCTTGGAGGCCTGCCGTTTTTGTACGCAGATCGGCTGTTAAACGGCCCGCCGAATCTTCCGTTTCACGCATGGTCTGATCATATTTCGGCGAGAAGCGCCACTTGCCGATATTAAAGCCCAGCTGCAATCCGAAGACATAGCCATGCGTGTCCGACGTGGTCACTTGATTGATGCGATCGAACGTGTTGTCGGTGGTTTGTGTATACGTCGTAAAGAGGTCCAGCTTGCGGGCGATCGTGAAGCGCCAATCGCCTCCATTCGCACTTGCCTGCTGCAGCGACGTATTCTTTGTATCGACCTTTTTGTATTGACTCTTGATATTCATCTGGCTGTTGGACATCCAGCTCTGCGAGTGGAACAAATGCTCCGTTTGAGTGAAGCCCAACAGGAGATCCGGGAAGATCTGCGTGTGTATGCTCGTGGGAGTGCCAGTCGTCTCCTGACGCTGCTTGGTGTCCGAGACGGTCGACGTCAGAGTCATGGTGCGCAAGGTGCGGCCTGGACCCGTCCATTGCGCCCAATCAAAGGGGCTGAGCCGCTGCGTCGACCGGATGGTTTCACGGATGGTGAGATTCGTGCGGGTCCCGCTGCCCAGGCTGTCGCGTACGGTGATGGAATTTAAACTGTTAAAGCTGCCGCGCACATCTTTCCAGCTGTCGCCGTCTTCCACGAGATAAGTCGTCACGACGTTCATCGATTGCAGCGGCCTGAGTTTACGCGTGAAATCACGCCAGGCAAAATCCCAACCCGACTCCGCCGTGGATGTTCTATCCACCGTCTTCGAATCGGCTGCCGTGAGATTGGTCACGAGCGGTATGCCGTAAGTCTCTCGGTTCGTGATCGTGAAGCGCAC
>JANLWZ010000250.1:0-1611 GCA_031364865.1 Elusimicrobiota bacterium | reverse complement strand
GGAAGGGCGCGCCAAATTGTGGCGAAGGATTCACCAGAGACGTCTCGCCGTTCGGCCACAGCAGATAGCGTGATCGTGCTTTGGATGGGGGGCGGGATGGCCCATACCGAAACCTTCGATCCCAAGAAATACACTCCGTTTGAAAAGGGGATGTCACCGGATCAGGTTCTCAGCACGTTTCCCGCAATCGATACGGCTGTGGACAATATCAAGATTTCTCAGGGGCTGGAAAACGTTGCCCAGGTCATGGACCGGGCGTGCCTCATTCGCTCTTACACTGCCGGTGATTTAGGCTTTATTCTGCATTCGCGGCACCAGTACCATTGGCACACGGGATACGCTCCCCCCCAGACGGTGGCGGCGCCGCACATCGGAGCAGTGATTGCGCGCACGCTTGGCCCGCGCGAACCGGCAATGCCGGCATTCATCGATATCGGTCAGCGGTTTGATGGTGGCGAAGGGGAAGAACTCAAGGCGTTCCATACGGCCGGGTTTTTGGGAAGTGAATTTGGGCCATTCCTCATTCCCTATCCCGATCAGGCTCTCTCCTCCGTCCAGCCTCCGGCGGGAATGAATCTGGAGCGGTTCAAGGCGCGCTATCAGGCTTACAAAAAACTGGCGGCTGAGAGCCCTATAGGCCAAGTAGGAAGTGACTATCAGCGCGAGTCTTTGGAACGTTCGCTGGAAAATGCGTATCGCCTCTTGTCCTCTCCCGCCGCCAAGGCTTTTGATCTCTCACAGGAGCCAAAGGCCAAATTGGATCGCTACAATACTGGCCGTTTTGGGCTGGGTTGCTTGCTGGCACGGCGTTTGGTCGAATCGGGTGCGCGGTTCATCGAGTTGACCACGGAATACGTGCCGTTTCTGAACTGGGACACGCATGACAATGGACACACGCGGCTCGCTGACCTGAAGAAGCTCATTGACCGGCCCATCGCACAACTCGTACTTGATTTGGAAGAGCGCGGCCTGCTCGATCGGACTCTCATCGTTCTGGCCAGTGAATTCAGTCGCGACATGGTGATGGAGGGGCGTCCGGAGCAGACCGTTCAAGATCAGGTTCAGGTTCCGCAGAAAATCGAGGAACCAAAATTCTACGGCATGCACCGACATTTCACCGGAGCCGGTAGCGTGCTGATGTTTGGAGGCGGCCTGAAAAAAGGACACGTTCATGGCGTCACCGCCGACGAGCGGCCGGTTACCACGATCAAGGATCGCGTGGTCATCGAGGATCTGCATGCCACCATTTATCATGCTTTGGGCATCAGCCCCAATCTGGCCTATGAAATTGAGAACCGCCCGTTCTACGTGACGCGCGATGGACTGGGCAAACCGATTGAATCGCTGTTTTCGTAGTCTCTTTACCGATTTTCCTAGAAAATAACCCCAAACCATCTGGTAATGCGCAGTCGAGAAATAGATAATGCAAGATTGATGGATCGGCCTGCAGAAATCTTTTCTTTGCGCATATCTGGTCGCGATTCAAAAAGCTCTACATCAAAGCCTCTTCGCAATAATCGCAGACCAAGTAAACTTCCTACCAAACCAGATCCTGCGATAATGATTTTTTTACTCTTGTCCATTCTTCAATTCTTTTTTTAGGATCTCTAC
>JANLWZ010000242.1:0-7525 GCA_031364865.1 Elusimicrobiota bacterium | reverse complement strand
GGCTACCTCATCGGCAAATTTGTGCGCATCGGTTTTTTTCTCTTTTTCCTCTTTTCCATCTTCCGCCACACCGACTCCGTGGTTGGATACTCCATTAAAGAAATTGCTCTATTTTTCATAACGTTTAATGTAGTCGACATTGTGGCTCAGCTCTTCTTCCGTGGCATTTACGGCGTCCGCAGTCTTATTAGGGAGGGAGACTTTGATTACTTTCTCATCCAACCCGTGAGCCCGCTTTTCAGAGTCGCCTTTCACTCCGTAGATTTTCTCGACGTGCTCACTATTTTTCCGGTGCTGGCGCTGACCGGATATGTTATAGCCCAGATAGACGCATCTGCAATTCGCATCGTCTTATATAGCCTTTTATCGCTTAATGGCCTGCTGATTGCCTTCGCTATCCACATTGTCGTTGCCGCCATGGCGGTGATCACGCAGGAACTGGAAAATACGATCTGGATCTACAGGGATGTGATGACACTGGGACGCTTCCCGTCAGATATCTACACCGCTCCGATGCGCGGGGTGCTTACGTTCATCGTACCCGTCGCTGTGATGATCAGCTTTCCGGCCAAAGCCCTGTTGGGTAAACTTTCCGGCGTCTGGCTGCTGCATGCGTTCCTGATGTCCGCGACCAGCCTCACTTTCAGCCTTCTCTTCTGGCGTTTCGCAACCCGGCGATATACGTCGGTATCCTCCTAGTCCGATTCACATTCATTTACAGGGTAGTTTAAACCTTGACGATGTAAATAGTCGGGGCTAGACTCGCACTACGAACCGGCTGCCCCTGGCCTCGGTCAGGAATAACAGCTCGGTTCAAAATTTGATGTACTGTTCTTTTGATGTAGCTCGACGATAAAGGCAAAGTCTGAGTAATCAGGCGACGCAAAGCTTCCGGTCCGCCAGACGTCTGGCGGATAGCGGGGTTACCGAAAAAATGAAAAAACTAATACAGGCCGCACTATTTTTATGCGCGATTCCTGTGTCCGCCCTCTGGGAGGAGGCCTCATCTTTAACGGTGGGGAATACAGGCACAGGAATCGCGTATTTTTTACATCCTGCCGCAGCTGACCTATCTGATCTGGATGCCAGGGACGCCAAAAACCGCCCCATCAAAAACCTTCCGTTAGGGCAATCGCTCGATTCACTTTTCAGCGAAAATCTCATCCACTTAATGGTTTTCGCACTGCCACATGCTACAGCCAAAAGGAATGAGTGGATAGAATCAATTTCACATCTACTTAACAAGATGATCTTTACAGGCGCTATAGCCGCATTCCGATTCATTCAAGAGGCAATTCTGACCCCAAATCGGCGCTTTGTGCACAATGTGGATAACTTGTGGACAACGCTGTTTTCGTCGCTCGCCTTCACCTTTGCGCTCACCGTTCTTCGCAGCAGACCAGCCCAGTCACTCAAGCTTCCCCTCCGCCTTTAACCCCTCACGTTGCCCCGTCCAAATTCGCTCTATTTCTAGCGAATTTTCCATTGACGGGAGAGAGAACTGCCTGTAAACAGGTTGCACATTTGGTCTAGAAATCAACGAGAGGGGAGCTTTATGAAAGCAGGAATTTTGAAGACAGGGATTTTCTTTTTCACGCGCGCGGGCGCGCACGCGTTCGAGACTCTGCAAAATCGCATCGTCATTTCAGCGATTGTGATCTTCTGCTCCGTTTTTTCCTTCGCCACCACCAAATCAGACGTTTATTCGCATCTTAAAACCGCGCCTGACGCCACGGAGCGCGTCGCCGATTTAGCCAAGCTCATGTCGATGCACCTTTCCGCCAGCGATGTTGATCAGATCAAACCCTTTCTCACGGATGCCGACGCCCGCGTACGCTCACAGGCCGTGGCCGTTCTCGGCAGCATGAAATCGAAAGCTGTTGTGGACGAATTGCTCACGGTGCTCTCGGACGATAAAGATCCTGGAGTGCGCATGAGCGCGGCCTTCTGGCTCGGCAGCTCGAAGAGTTCTCGTGCGATCTCAGGCCTCGAAGAAGCGATGCAGAAAGACAATGACGCCAACGTCCGCGCACAAGCCGCGCAGGCACTCAAAACGATCGGAAGTTCTGCGGCGAAATCAGCGCTGCGCAAAGGTCGAACAGACAAAGACAAACGGGTGAAAAAGTTAGCGAATGAATAAAGCGTCTCACTGGCTCAAGGCATTAACTCTGGCGGCTCTTTCAGCCGCTGTTCTGCTTTGTGCCCGCGCGAGCGTTCTTGCCACGGCCAACATGGTCACCGACTCTGCTTCAAGTGAAAATGCCGCCGGCCGTCACATTGTTCAAAACAATTTTGGTTACTGGGCTTTTGTGAACGCCGGCTACCCTGGTGTGATGTATTCCGATGACGGCGTCGAATGGGGCAATGGCGTCACTCTGAACGTTATCTCTCACATTTTTAATGGTTCGGACGAAGCGAATATGTTGGGCAATGCCGCCGTCCACTACGTCAAAAAATCGTCCGAAGTCTTCATTGTGGCTTCTCCCAACAAAATTCCATCGCAGGTAGGCGCAGACTCGGGTGGTCTTTTCTACGTCGCTAGAGGCGTTCTGAACCTGGCAGGACTTCCTACATGGACGACGGCAAGCTTTAACATCGATGCAACGGTGACCAACAAATACAACGCCATCGGCTCGGGAGACTTTTCCATGACCGTCACTGAAAATGCGAGCGGCGACGCGGTTGCCGGCTGGATCACGGTCCCTGGTCAACGTGATGCGAACACGCGCCGTGGCTTACTGGTCGCCAGATTTAACACCACAACGCTCGGCATTTCCGCCAAACGCGCCGTCAACTACAACACCGTTACCTCCTGTTTCTGGCCTGTGATCGCACAATCGGATGCGACGGGTGATGTGATTTCGTTTTTAAAGCGTGATCTGGGTGCCGCACAAGGCTGGATCTATTACGGTTGGCAGGATAATGGAGGTACAGGCACCGGACCGGATGCTGCGCAGCAAAACGCCGGCATACTTACCACCGGTGAAGCAGCAAACGATGCAACCCACACCGGAAGCTGCGTGTACAGCTCTGCCGACGCGCGGGTACACTGCACGGCGATTGGCGGCGACAATCGTATTTATTACGGCAGAGCTACTTACAACGGTGCAGCACTTACACCCACAGCGGCTGTCAACATTAACGCAGACGCGGGCACCTTCGTGACACCGTCGATCGGCATGTCGGGTGACACAACCGCCTACATTGTGCTCGCCTCTACGCGAAACTTCATCGATCATTTTAAAGGCACACCCACCAACGGTACTCCCGCATGGGTGAGAACAGCGTTCTGGCAGGGGGTTGACGGCAGCAACATCTGGCCTTCGATCAGTTTCCGCAATGATCCGCCTTTCCCACCCCTCGTACTCTTCTCATCGGCTTCCGCTGGTGAAACCCATTTAAACGGTATTGCGATTAATAGCGCACCCACATTGACCCTTGTGACGCCATCGACGGCCCCCTTCAACACGAACCAGATGGATGTCACCTTGACCGGAACAAACTTCGGCGCAAGCGGCGCGAATTACGGCATCGGCGTACAGGCAAGATTCAAATATAACCTCGGCAACCAATCTGTTCCGAACGCAATCACCGTCACCTCTACAACGTATGTGTCAGCCACGAGCCTACGCGCGAGTCTCGTCATCAGCACACATGTAGGCACCTTTAATACTGCAAATTCCACGACCAGTCCCAGCTTTGACGTGCTGGTCGTTAACCCGGACACTCAGGCGACAGCCGTGTGGAGATCCACTTTCGTCGTTCAAGCACCGCGCATTACGAGCGCCTATCAAGATGTCGTGGTTTCGAGTCACTACCTCACTTCCCAATCCTACGATTACATCTTGAACAACACGACCGGCAGCTTTACAGCCTGGTCGAACGTGGGCAGCACAGTCACTGCCTCTTTCGGCAGCACGAACATCACTGTAAGTTCTGTGACGTACACGTCCGGCAGCCAAATTCGAGCATCCATTGTAATCGGCACGGCGATTACGGGCGGTCCTTATAGTATTACGGCCACCAACCCGGACGGTCAGACAGTCACTCTCGCCAGCACTTTCACGATATCCGCTCCGACACTTTCCGGTGCCTATATGGTGGGCTACTCCTCCAACTCAGGAGGCATTCAGCCGATTATTCCAGAAGGAACCGCTCGCCCCACCCGCTCCCTCACCATTACGGGATCGAACTTTGAAAATTGGACAACACGCACGGCGTCCATCACCGTCAGCGGCACGGGCGTAAGCGTCAGTTCCATTACCTATACCAATACAACCACCATGGTCGCCAATTTGAGCGTTTCCACTGCGGCAACAGCCGGGGCATACAACGTACGCGTGGTGAACGCCGATGGTCAAAATTCTTCCGCCATCTTGAACAGCACTTTCACCGTGACCGTGCCCACCGCCACCATTACATTCCCCGTATCCTTTACGAGCGGTGTAGGCGGTGTGAATTTCTCGACAGGCGTTTCCGGCATGAATGGTACAGCGAGCTTCTCCCCGTCAGCGACGCAAACCACACTTGCCGCGACTCAAGTGAAAATTGTCCGCAACGGCGACAGCAATATCTGGAATGGCGGCGCCTTCCAGCCTTCGGGCGCCTTCGGATCGCCGTCTTCTGAAACATCCTGGAACAATGCAGATAGCGGAGGAACGACGCCTTGGACCTATACGGGATTTGCCGCTGCGTCGCAGGCCAACGGCCAAAGCTATTCACTTTATTCTCGCGGCCGCACCAATGACGCCGGCTGGTCCATGCCGAGCTCTCCCATCACGTTCAGCGTCGACAAAGCCGCTCCCGAGTCAGTTGCCGTCAGCTATCCTGTGCCGCAAACCTCCAACAATGCCGCTGCACTTACCTTTATTAACCTGCAGGTGTCTGATGCGGGCAGCGGCGTATCCAAAATCCGTACCTATATTGTGGACACGTCCTCATTCTCTGGAAACTACTATTGGACGGGTTCGTCATGGACGAACGTCACGAGCCCGATCTGGATCACCACAACGACCGGCGTCAATCCTCAAATGCAGTTCACCCCGCCGTTGGCGAACGCGAGCGTCTCTTTTAACGCCACCACCAATCCTCTTATTCCAACTTGGACGAACGGTCACAAATACGGTATTTCCGTCGCCGGCGAAGACGCTCTTGTTCAAACGAGCACGGCCGCACAGATCAACTTCTACTACGACGTGACAGCGCCAACACTCGCCGTCCAAGTCCCCAGCATCAGCACCATGGTGGCCAGCCCCAGCTGGCTGCGCGCCCTGACCACCATTTCGGGATTAGACACCGACAATGTGAGCGACGTCATCAACACGAGAACGATCTTTATCCAGGTCATTCAGGACGGCGCTTATTACCTCAGACCTAACTTCACATCCTTCGGGAGCAACGCCACACAATTCCAGGTCGGTATTTCGACCAACTGGGTTCAGGTTCAGACAACGGCCGACAGCTGGTCCCTCGCTACCTCCGCCGTAGTGTGGAAAATCGGTTCAAGCTATTCCATCTCTGTGTATGTACAGGATGCCGCGACAAACGCCACCGGCACTTCAGTGACGCCGGCCTATATTGGCTATTTCAACTTCGACTCCAATGCACCGACTTCCTCAATAACGTTCCCGACCAACGTGGCGACCCCCAACGCCTTCGGCCTGAGCTCTTTAAACACCTTATGGGGTCCTTCTGCTGACGGCGTCGGCGAGTCCGGTATCACACGCGTGGAATACAGGCTCCAGGACAATTCCGATAACAACAAGTACTGGTGCTCCGCAAATATTTCGGCCGGCAGCTCCTGCTATGGCAACCCGGCGAACGCCTTCTTTACCGTAAACGTGGGTCAAACTCCTCCTTGGAACGTGGGCGGATCCACCACAACGCCGCAATGGCAGATCTGGCAGACCACGGGCATTCCTTGGAGCAACTTTAACGGTCACTCCTTTACCTATGATCAGCGCGCGGTGGACCTTGCTGGAAATGTACAGGTTACAACGAACACCGTTGCCTTTATTTACGATTCGTCGGCGCCTGTCACCGCGGCGCTTTACCCGACCAACAATGCCACCTATAGTTCGCAGCTCACGACCATCAGCGGGACAACACTGGATGATCCTCAGCCCTTCAGTGCCGGCGTTTTCTTAACATCGCTTGGAATTCAGAGGATATCTGATAACAAATGGTGGACATCCACCAGCTGGCAAACCATTCGTGCGGATGTAGCACCTACCTTGAATACAGCCGTCAGCCCTAATACCTGGAGCTATACCTTGCCCGCTGGGTTCTGGACAGGCATCGGAAATGCGGATCGCTTCCTTATATATGCCTGGTCCCAGGATAACGTCCAGAACACCTCTGTGCCTCCTATTGCCTCTGTGCAAAACGTGGAATCCTCCACCACACTCAAACGTACATTCAACTATGACGTCATTCCGCCGTCTTCAACGCTGACCTCGATCTCGGATCAGACCTGGTATTCCAACACCGGCATCGCCGCTATCGGGAACTTCATTTCAACCACCACAGACAGTCCAGCCATCAATGGCTCAAGCGTCGCTTCTTTGGGCATCGAAATTCGCGATGAAAACACATGCCCCTCCTGTTCTTACTGGAAGGAAAGTACTACGGCATGGGATTCAAGCTCGATCTTTAATCCCACGAACTACACCACCTTTGCCGCAACCTTCACAACGACAAATCTTGTGGCCAACATGGTCTCTGGTCGCACCTACCGCGTACGCTCCAAAGCCACGGATGGAGCTCTCAATGGCGCCGGCGCCGCCAATGGAAATGTGGAAAGCGTTGCGGACACATCACTGCCGCAAGGCATTAATGCCAATCGCAACATTCGCTTTTTCTCGTGGGATGCGAGCGTACCGGTTTCCTCCATTACTAGCCCATCCCACGGATCCTCGACCGGCAACATAGACCCCATCACAGGAACTGTAAAAGACATGCCGACCAGCACCAACGCCGGAGTCGGTCTTGTAGAAGTTGCTATTTGTGCAGATTCCTCGGGCTCCTGCGGCGCCGCAACGTATTTGAGTACGAACACGGCGGGGGGATTGTTTAACTCCACCGTGAAATACATCCGCGCTTCCACAACGAGCGTGAACTCGGGCGTTTATACCTGGACCTTCCCGGTCACAGCCGTGCCGTTTGCCAACGGTACCCTCTATCACATATTGGTCCGCTCTTCGGACACGGTGCAGAATCTAGAAGTGCCGGGCGCGGCCGCTGCGGGATCGAACCACATTACCTTTACCTACACAACGCCTGCGCCTGTTTCAGCGATCACATCTCCGACTGGCGCGAACCCTCACTGGCAGACCGGAGCCATCTCACTCGCGGGAACCACGTCGAACGCCACAACGGCGCAGGTCCAGATCATTGACTGCGGCACGAACCTCACATGCGGAACAGGCAATGACGATCAATATTGGACGGGTGCAGTCTGGGCTTCGACCACGGGCTGGGCGAGCAGCGGCTTTACGGGCGTCACAAGCTTCAACGGCGGCAACGG
>JANLWZ010000141.1:0-5914 GCA_031364865.1 Elusimicrobiota bacterium | reverse complement strand
CATGGAAGTTATGCGCGCGGCCGAAGAAAAGCGTCCGCGCCTGCGCCGCCTCGCGGACAAGCTGGGCGGCATCTACACACCGGTGGCGCTCGCTTTTGCCGGCATCGCCTGGGCCGTGAGCGGAGATCCCACACGATTTTTATCGGTGGTCGTGGTCGCGACACCTTGTCCGCTGATCATCGCGATTCCCGTCGCGATCATTGGCGCCATCTCTCTGGCCGCCAAACGCGGCATCATTGTGAAAAATCCGGTCGCCCTCGAGCAGATCCAGCTCTGCCGTACGGCGATCTACGATAAGACAGGAACCCTCACCTATGGCGAACCCAGCCTGGTCGAGGAGACGCTCAGCGCGGGCTATGCCAAGGACGAAATCCTGGAACTGGCCGCGAGCCTCGAAATGTATTCCAAGCACCCGCTTGCCTACGCTCTGCAGGGCGCCGCGCAAAAAAGGCACCTGGCTCTTATCGAAGTCTCTGAAGTCTCGGAAAAACCGGGCCACGGGCTGACGGGGCGGCTTCAAGGAAAGATCGTGGAGGTCGTCGGACGCAAGACGATGCTTCAAAATAAACTCATGGAAGCGACCGTCCAAAACGACGAGGGCGGTCTCGAATGTTTTGTGATCATCGATGGAAAACTGGCGGCACGCTATCGGTTTCGTGACGCGCCAAGATCCGAAAGCCCGTCCTTTATTCAGCATCTTGGCCCACGCCACGCCTTTGACCATCAGATGATCATTTCCGGCGACCGCGAATCTGAAGTCCGGTATCTCGCGGAGGCGGTCGGCATTACGGAAATCCACGCCGGCAAAAGCCCGGAAGAAAAACTCACCCTGGTCCGTCAAGAAACGGCCCGAGCCAAGACGCTTTATATTGGGGACGGCATCAACGATGCGCCGGCGATGCTGGCCGCGACCGTCGGCATCGCCATCGGCCAGAACTGCGATGTGACGAGCGAAGCCGCGAGCGTGGTGGTGATGGAAAACTCGCTGCGTCTTGTGGATGAATTCATGCATATCAGCGAGCGGATGGGCCGGATTGCCATGCAGTCGGCCGTCGGAGGCATGCTGTTGAGCGTGGTCGGCATGGCCGTGGCTGCGACAGGACATCTGCCGCCGGTCGCGGGCGCCGTCACGCAGGAAGTCATCGATTTACTCTCGATCCTGAACGCTCTCCGAGTCTCTTTTCCTCCCAAAATTCTCTCAGATGTTTAGTGTTAAAATCGAAGAGAGATGACACGAACTTCCATTCCTCATAAGGGGGCGGTGGCCTGGGTCAGCGAGATGGCGGCGCTCTGCCAGCCAGATACCACGTACTGGTGTAACGGCAGCGAAGAAGAAAGAGTGCGCCTCACCCAGGAGTGCCTCGCTTCAGGGGAACTCTCCGAACTCGATCAAAAAAAGTGGCCGAACTGCTACTGGAGCCGCTCCGCCGCCAATGACGTTGCTCGAACCGAACAGCTCACTTTCATCTGCACGCGCACGAAAGACGATGCCGGCGTCACCAACAATTGGATGGATCCCAAAGAGGCCTACAAAAAGCTCGGAGATATTTTCCGCGGTTCGATGAAAAACCGCACGATGTACGTCGTCCCGTTCATCATGGGGCCCGCCGGATCGCCCTTCCGGAAGGTCGGCATTCAACTCACCGACAGCCGTTATGTCGTTCTCAACATGCGCATCATGACGCGTATGGGAGACATCGCCATGAGAGATCTGGGCCCGTTCGGGGAGTTCACGAAATGCCTGCATGGCAAAGCTGATTTGAACCCGGAGCGCCGCTTCATCTGCCACTTCCCCGAAGACAATGCGATCTGGAGCGTAGGCTCCGCCTATGGCGGCAACGCTCTTCTCGGAAAGAAATGCCTGGCTCTTCGTATCGGCAGTTACCTTGGAAAACAGCAGGGATGGATGGCCGAACACATGCTCATCGTGGGCATTGAAAATCCCAAGAAGGAAATCCGGTACATCGTGGCGGCTTTTCCCAGTCAGTGCGGAAAGACCAATCTCGCCATGCTCAACGCTCCCGCGTCGCTTCCGGGGTATCGCGTCTGGACTGTGGGCGATGATATTGCCTGGCTGCGCATCGGTCCGGATGGCCGGCTCTGGGCACAGAACCCAGAATACGGCTTCTTCGGCGTTGCACCGGGGACGAACGAAAAGACCAACCCCAACGCGATGGAGACCATCAAGAAAAACACTATTTTCACGAATGTTCTAAAGACGGAGGACGGCGGCGTCTGGTGGGAAGACAAGGGCCCGGCTCCCGCGCGCGGTATCAATTGGAAAGGCGAAGCATGGACACCGGATTCCAAAGAGAGAGCCGCGCATCCGAATTCACGCTTCACGGCGCCGGCCAGTCAGTGCCCGTCGATCTCTCCCAAAATGGAAGATCCGCAAGGCGTACCCATTTCCGCCATCTTCTTTGGCGCTCGACGTGCACGCGGGGCTCCACTCATCCACGAAAGTTTTCACTGGCAGCACGGTGTCTTTCTCGCAGCGACGCTGGCCTCCGAAACAACCGCAGCGGCGGATGGAAAAACGGGTGTCGTGCGCCGCGATCCCATGGCCATGCTTCCCTTTATCGGCTACAACGTCGGCGATTACTTTCAGCATTGGCTCGACATGGGCAAGCGGCTGGGGGCGAAGGCTCCCAAGATTTTTCATGTGAATTGGTTCCGTCGCGACAAAACCACCGGAAAGTTTTTATGGCCCGGTTTTGGAGAAAATCTACGTGCCATTCTGTGGGCCTTAGACCGTGCGGAAGGAAAGAATCAAGCGGACGATACTCCTATCGGCCGCGTCCCGAAAGAAAAAGCGCTGAACATGGAGGGTCTGTCTCTCTCTCCGGAAACCCTGCGGGCGGTGCTCGAAGTCGACCCGGCGGACTGGAAGGAAGATCTCGCCGATCAGCGCGCTTTCTTCAACAAGATCGGCGCGCGCCTGCCGCGTGAGCTCCGGGAGGAGCAGGATGCTTTCGCCAAACGATTGGGGAACGGATGAACAGGAAACGCGCCTATCTTAGCCTGGCCTTCGCTGCGCTCCTGCTTTGCGGTGCGCGCCGGCCATCGCCCATTCATAACGTCAACGCTAAGGACGCAGAACTTCTGATCCGCGATGTCGGTGTGACGTTGATTGATGTGCGGAGTGCCAAGGAATATTCCAACGGTTGTATTCCCGGAGCGAAATCCATTCCCCTGGCGGAGCTTTCCTCCCGATTGAAAGAATTGCCGAAAGACAAAACTGAACCGCTTTTAATGTACGACCGGAACGGCGAAAAATCCGCGCGCGCCGCCCGTTTACTTTACGAGTCCGGCCGCAAAGATATATATAACCTGACGGGCGGCATCGCCGCATGGGCCGCCGCACAGAAACCCATACAACTTCCCCAGAAATAGAGGAACACCCTATGCTCTCGCTCAATTTCACCAACTGTTTAGTGGATTCCATAGGACTCTCGCACGGCTTAAGCGAGCCGGAGCTTTTCGGGATGGAAGCGCGTCTGAAGACCGCGCTCGAGAGCGTCACTCGCCAGACGGACGCTGGCAAATTAGGGTTCGTGGATCTCCCCAGCAACTCCGAAGAAGCGCGCAAGATCATGGCGTGGGCCAGAAAAAAGCGCGGCTCTTTTGACACGTTGGTCGTGCTGGGCATTGGCGGCAGCGCGCTGGGAAACATCGCGATTCAGAATGCACTGCGCTCACCTTACTGGAACCTGCTGGAGAAGAAGGCGCGCAGAGGCTGGCTGCGTCTTTTCGTCTTCGATAACGTCGATCCGCGATGGGCGGCTGATCTTGCGGCGGTGATTGATCCGAAGAAGACGCTTTTCAATGTGATTTCCAAATCCGGCACGACGGCAGAGTCGCTCGCGGCCTATTACATCTTCCGCAAAGCGGTGGAAGACAAAGTCGGCGTCAAGAAGGCGGCCAAGCACTTTGTCATCACGACGGATGCTCAGAAAGGCTATTTACGGGAGCTCGCCACTCGCGAAAAGATGGACAGCTTCGTCGTGCCCGACAACGTGGGCGGCCGCTTCTCCGTGCTGACGCCCGTGGGACTGTTTCCAGCCGCCATGACGGGCGTCAACCTTGAAAAGCTTTTGTCCGGCGCTAAGGCCATGCGGGAACGCTGCCGGTCTTCCATACTGAAGCAGAATCCTGCGGCAGCGTTTGCGGCGCTTCAATACCTCTTTTATCAGAAGGGTTCGAAGATTTCCGTGCTCATGCCCTATTCCCAGAATCTCTACAGCGTGGCCGATTGGTATCGCCAGTTATGGGCGGAGAGCCTCGGCAAGAAAGCCGACCGCAGCGGGCGCGTCGTCCATGTGGGGCCAACGCCCATCAAAGCGCTTGGCGTGACGGACCAGCATTCGCAGGCGCAACTCTACATGGAAGGCCCGTATGACAAGACGATCTGTTTTCTTTCGGTCAGCGACTTCGGTAAAAAGATCACGATTCCTAAAGTCGATCCGGGTCACTACTTAAGCGGACGGACGCTCAATGAGCTCCTCAAGGCTGAAGAACAGGGCACGCGATCGGCGCTGACCAAGGCGGAGCGCCCAAATCTCACCGTGACCGACGATGAGATCTCCGAAACCACGCTGGGCGAGCTCTTTTTCTTCTTTGAAATGGCCGCCGCCTATATGGGCGAACTCTTCTCCATTAATGCCTTTGATCAGCCGGGCGTTGAGCTCGCCAAGATCTACACGCACGCGCTCATGGGGCGTTCCGGCTTCGAAACTCAGCGGCAGGACCTGGAAGCGATGGCAGAAAAAGAAGCCGGAGGAAAATACGTCGTATAAGCCACTCATCCTCTGTCTCGCGTTTGCGCCCTCTGCGCATGCGGTCGTGCCCTCTACGATGACCGCCGCCGCGGTAGAAGAATCGCCCGCAGGTCTTGTCACCATCATGCATCCCCCCGAAGGCGCGAAGCTTCCCGCTCTTAAAGAAGTCTTCGTGTTCGGCGCCACGACGGCCGGATCCAGGCTGACGATCAACGGCAGCACGATCGCTGTGCACGCGAAGGGCGGCTACCTCGCCATGCTGCCGCTCTCGCCGGGCGAAAATATTCTCATCGCGGATGCACACCTTCCCAGCGGCGGATCAGCGCGCGTGGAACGGCGCTTTTCCGTGGCCGCTCCTTTTGCGGTGCTCCCCCTTTCGCCCCTGACCATCCTCAAAGACAGCATCAGCCCCTCCGACGATATGCTGCTGTCACCTGGCGACATTGTGCGCGTCAGCTTCCAGGGGACACCGGTCGGGACCGCAGAATTTGCTATCCAGGGTCTGGAGAAGCACGTGCCCATGATTGAGACCGGCAGCCCGCCTCAGGGGCTTTATGAAGGAAGCTATATCATTCCTCGCGATGCGCGCGTTCGGCGCGCGGACATCGCTGTCACTCTCAAAAAGAAAAGCGTCAAACGTGAAGTGGTCAAAGCCAAACTGACCGTGGAATCGGATTCCATTCCCCGCATGGGCGTCATCACCGAAGACACTGTCGCCGCGCGTACCACGATGGGCGGTGGTTACGACATCTTTCTTTATAAGGGAATGATGGTGCAGTTGACGGGCAAAGTGGGCACACAGTGGCGTGTGAAATTTTCCGCGGCCCAGTCAGGCTGGGTGAAAGAATCAGCCATCCAGGAACTGCCGCGGGGCACGACGCCTGCGTCCAGCATGGTCACGAACATGAAAGTGATGCACGACAAAGATTCCACGCTCATCTCCGTGCCGTTGGCCGAAGTGCTGCCGTTCCGAGTTGAGCAGAGCCTGGAGCCGATGTCGCTGGTGGTCACACTTTTTGGCGGCACCAACAAAACCGATTTCATCCGCTACGACCCCGTGGATCCTCTTGTTCAGCTCGTACGCTGGCGGCAGATCACGCCCGATACCTGCCAGCTCGTGATCGAGCCGCGCTTTA
>JANLWZ010000123.1:0-1785 GCA_031364865.1 Elusimicrobiota bacterium | reverse complement strand
CTACCAATTCCGCCACAGGGCCAATTTCGCCGCCGCAAAGATGAGAAAGTTGGATTTATGCGTCTACCAATTCCGCCCCCGCTTCTGAGACGCTTGCGCGCGGGGACCGTCCCGTCCACTATGTACGTAATGGAAAACGGGACGCCACAGGGCCTATTTCAACCACGTGCGTAGTGTAATAATTTTTCGTCTAGAACTTGAAGGTGATGGCTAAGGCGACGTCGGAGCGATTGTATTTGGCGGAGTATGTCGGTTCGAAGGCGGATGAAGTAGGAACTACAGTGGTGTGGCCCGTGAGTTTTGCGATCCAATGCAGAATTTTTACCGGCGATAACAGCTTCTCTCTTTTGGACTCTTCCCAGGACTTGTCTTGCGAGTAGGTTTCGCCGCTCTGCAGGGAGATTCGGCCGCGCGAAACCGCCTCGGCCTGAAGCGTTTGCGCGCTCAGGGAGATGGCCAGCAAGCTCAGGATGATGCGTATCGGTTTCATAGATTTAGGTTGCCCGCTTCTGCACTATGTTTACCCCCAATGTTAAGCAATGTCAACACTTGGTTATCTCCCGATAAGCACTCTCCAAAAAGTGGCATGAAAATAAGCCATATTTTGAACGCTATTGTTATAATTTGTGCATGAACAGGAAAAGAGCACTGAGACGAGGCGTATTAGGAGCGTTCTTGGCCTTATTGTGTTTTCAAGTGGGCCACAGTATTGCCGCCAAAGTGAAGGTTTATTCGGTCTCTAAGAAGGGAGTCATTACCGTGGATAAAGTAGTGAAATCAGACGCCGAATGGAAGAAAATATTGACGCCGGAGCAGTACGAGATCACCCGGCAAAAGGGAACGGAGCGGTCGTGCTCAGGAGCATTCTGGAAGCATCATCAGGATGGAATTTTCCGCTGCGTCTGCTGCGGCAATGATCTCTTTCAGTCGAAGAAGAAGTTCGAGTCTGGAACAGGTTGGCCAAGCTTTTTTGATCCCGTTGCGCCGCAAAACATCCTTTCGAAAACGGACAACAGCTTCGGTATGCGCCGCACAGAAGTGGAATGTGCCCGCTGTGACGCGCACCTCGGCCACGTCTTCGAAGACGGGCCTCCTCCGACGGGACTTCGCTACTGCATCAACTCTTTAGCCTTGAAGTTCGTTTCTGCCGAGGATTTGAAAAAATAACCCGGACTATTTGACGGGGGTCACTTGCGTTACGAAGTATTGTGTTTCGCCAAAGCAACTAGTCGGAATGCCGCGATGCTGCTCATAGGCGATAGTGACACGGCTGCCCGCAAGTTTTACGATTTGTTGTGCGACAGCGTCGTCATGAACGGTGAAAGTGAAAATTTGGGGCATGGTGCCAGGTAGATTGGCCATGGCCAGCTCCCCTTCCCACGTCTTGCACAGCCAGCCCTTCTCAGAAATCTTCTGAATAAATCCTGCGCGCTCACCTTTGGAATAGACATATTTGAGTGCTCCATAAGTCCAGACGGAAATGCCGATGAGGCCGAATACAACCAGCCAAACAATCCCCTTCGCCAGTTTATTGAACAGTCTATCCATCGTCGACATTTCGTTTTCCATGGGCGCCATTATAGCTCATGGGTTAGTCCCAAAAAACCAGGGCCTGTTAGGCCCAGTTTATTTAGACTCCTTTCCTATGTTTTCGCAGCTTCAAATTCTCTAAACTGTCTCTCAAAATGAATAGGAATCTCATCCGCTGTGTTGCCATTCTTCTCGTCCCGTGCCTGACGGCTGAGCCGCTCATGGCATCTGTCTGGCCATCCCATGAAGCTGCTG
>JANLWZ010000031.1:0-11687 GCA_031364865.1 Elusimicrobiota bacterium | reverse complement strand
GCGTGCCCAGTAAATATCGGTGCCATCTTCAAAGATGATGTAAACGTAGGAGAAGCCGAAGTCGGAGAAGCCTCGAATGTCCTTCACTTTAGGCGCCCCGAGCATGGAGGTGACGATGGGATAGGTGACTTGGTCTTCGACGATGTCCGGGCTCCGGTCCCAGCGGGAATAGACGATCACCTGCGTGTCCGAAAGGTCCGGTAAAGCATCGAGAGGCACGCGTTTCATCGCGTAGATCCCTCCGAGAAACGCCGCCCCCACGAGGATAAAGACGATGAATCTATGGCGGGCGCAAAAGGCGATCAGTTTTTCGATCATGACTTGCCCTTAGTGGACCGAATCATAAATCCTGTCCACTTAGTGCTTATGGCCGCCGGGCTGCGATGCCGCGGCCTGGAGCTTCGACTCCGAATCGATCAGGAAATTGCCCGAGACAACGACCATTTCGCCCTCCTTCAGTCCGGACAACACGGGCCGAAACCCCCCGGCGAGCGGACCCACCTGGACCTCTCGCGGGTCAAATTTACCGGGAGCTGATTCGACGAACACAAGCTTCCGTGTGCCCGTATCCAAGATGGCCTCGCTGGGAATGGCGATCTTTCGGCCCAGTGGAATCTGAATGGCCGCGTCCACGTACATCTCCGGTCTAAGGAGGCCCTCCGGATCCGGAACGTCGATTAAGACGCGCACCGATCGCGTTTCTGGATTGAGTACAGCAGAGACGGACCGAACGGTTCCGGGGAAAACTCGCCCGGAAAAAGCCGATGAGGTAATTTCGGCGCTTTGGCCTTCTTTCACGCGCGCAAGCTCATATTCATAAATCTGCGCGTAGACCCAGACGGACCCCCCCGGCTCGCCGAGAAGCAAGCTTGTCGAGTCGCCTTTAGTGGTAGCCAGACGGCTGATCTGTTTTTCGGAGAGTCCCAACTGGCGCAGCCGGAGCCCGGAAGCTCGAATCATCGCGTCCGACCGTTCGTGAACGTCCGGCCAGGGGCTCTGACTGATCTTTCTTTTTGTGTCGACCGCCTGCTTGTACTCCGTCATGGCGCTGTAGAGCTCGGGATCATAGGCCACCCGCGCGCTTGCCCGGATCACGCTGGCTAGATCGCGAACAGCCACCGGTTCGACGCGTACGCCAATGGACTGAGCGCGGCTGACGGGAATCGATACGGAGGCCTGACCCGAAACCGGCGCCGTTGATACGGCAACCTGGTGGCCTTCGTGCCCACCGAGCGTTCCAGAACTCTCTTCAACGCCCGCTACTGCTTTCTCATGCTCCTGCGGGGATTCGATCGGGACCAGCCGCATACCACAAATCGGACAATCTCCCGGCTTATCAGAGGTATAGGTCGGGTGCATCGGGCAGTGAAACTTCGCCGTCTGAGCCGCCGTGGTCTTTTCGTCACCGCCTTTGCTGCACCCCGAAAGAACGAGACAACCGCCCATCAACCCAAGACTGAATAAAAAGGCAAACAGCTTTAACTTCCTCATTGGTCCTCCTTCAGATTCACGCCAACCGACCGTTCCAGATCGGAGCGGAACGCAACGTAATCCGCGATATGCTGGTAGTGTTCAAGCCGAAAGGTGAGCAGCGTCCGAGCGGCGTCCAACAGGTCCAAAAACGATGTGCGCCCTCCCTGGTAGCCGGCCTGCGCGACTTTAAGCCCCTGCTCAGCCTGAGGGAACACGCTCGTTTTGTAAAGATCGATCAGGCGGTAGGCCGTCTGGGTGCGCACGAGGAGATTCTTCACGTCGTAAAGCGCCATGTTTTTCATGCTTTGATATTCGGCATCCGCCATCTCTCGCTCGGCTTTCATTTCCCGAACCATCGCGTTTTGCTTCCAAAACCAAAGCGGTACGGTGAGCCCTAACATGGCGTCATGCGAATCCGTCCCGTTCATCATGTCGCGACGGCGGTAGCCCACCATAAAATCAGGCAGGTATTCGGACCGGGCCAGCGCGAGGGAACTGCGGCCTTGGGCCACTTCGGAACGGCCCTGCTGGAGCTCCGGCCTTCTTTCGAGCGCCAGAGCCTGAAGCGCCTCAGCACTCTGACGAATTGGACGTGTCGGCGGCTCTTCGGGGATGCCTAGGGCGGCTTGCGGCGGGCGATTGAGAAGACTGTTGAGCATGGCCTGAGCTGTCTCTTGTTCCTGTTCCATGGTCACAAGCATATTGAGCATGCGCGAGAGTTCCGTCTGAGCTTTTAAGGCATCGGTTTGCGTCGTCGAACCGGACGCATAGCGCGACTCGGCCACCCGCGCCATTTGCCGCATCAGATCCGCGTTCTCGCCATAGATATGAATCGCGTGACGCGCCATATAGATCATCGACCAAGCCTTCTGGACTTGGCTCAGGACGTTCCACTCTTTGGCGCGGTAGGCGGCTTCCGCGCCCGCAGCCTGCTCGCGAGCGCGGCGGCTTTTGAGGTACAGCGTGGTCGGGAAGGGAATCTCCTGGGAGATGACGATATTGCGCTCTTCGGCGCCTGAAATAGGATTCTCATTCCGCGGCCCATACATTCGCTCGAAATCCAGACGCGGCTTATCCGGCGTCGCTTCCTGGACAATCCGGGCTTGCGCGGCGTCCCACCGCTTGCGGGCCGCGATGATCTCCGGGTTCTCGCGCTCCGCGATCCATAGCACATCCTTGAGCGTTAAGGTTGCTGAGGACACATTGACTCCAAAAGCGCTGGACGAAAATACGCCGATGGGCATACTGAGAAGCAGCAGTCGATGAAGCTTGTCGCGCATGACTCGTCTAATGGGTATGCGACCCTGCTTTCGTGCGGCATTTTTCGCAAATGCCGCGAATGAGGCCGTCGAAGAATTTCTCTTTTTGATCCGGCCGCATCAGTTCGCGCATCGCGACAAGATGCCCAACGACCAGTCTTTCCTGCTCCGTGTAGAGACGGCCAAGGTTCCCGACAGACCGCTCGACCGCTTTCTGATCCAAAGAGTCCGCTCGCAGCAGCCGGCAGAGCGCCATCCGCTCCTCGGCTAGTTCGGTCTGGATACGCGAACTTGAGAGGCTGAGCGTTTCTTCTAAAGGCTCAAGCTTTTTTTCCTGTTCAACATCCCATCCAAGGGAGTGGATCCAATCGTGGGCCGTCGCGGTTCCGACCGGCTCTTCCAGACGGGTGTACCGCGGCTTCGTGAAATGGCGAAGGTTAAGGTACGTGACGCAGACGGCTAGACACAGGATCCCTACTGCCAAAGCTCCATAGAGAATGGCCTTTTTAACGGGCATGACGTTCCAAAATGAACTGCGAGAATGATCCGGCTGGATATGTTTCCGCGAACAGATCGATCATCTCCGTACTCAAGTGAAGAGGTTGATGGAATCTTGATTCGAATAAGTGAACACCCGTTGATATGCCAAATAACCAGAGAGACACACAGCAGGCTGTAGGGATTAATTTAGGGGCAAGAATGCGTGCCCACCAAGGACTTGCATTCACCTCTTCCTCACGGATTCTCGCCCAAAAGCGAGTCCTGAAATCAGGGGACATTTGCACGACAGGAAGTGCGTCGAGAAGTCCCCAGGCCGTTTGTAGCGCTGCTTGTTCTCTACGGCACGACACACAGAGTCTCAGGTGTGCCTTCAATTGTTCTTCTTCAGCAGAAGTCAGAGCCTGGTCAATGGCTTGTGATAAATATTGTTGCGCGTCGCTACAGGTCATCGTTAGACTCCAGAAAACTCAATAATGAGGCGGTCGCCAGACGGTCTCCAGACTTCCGGCGACCGCCCGCCGGTCGTTTTGGCGGGCGTTCGGCGACCACCCCACACCGAGATTGACTTACTGCAATTGCGATTCTATTTTCTCTAGCTCCGCCCTCAGATCAGCGAATTCTTTGTCGTGCTTTGCAAGATGCTCGCGCATTTCCTTTGCTTTATTTTGCTGGATAATCATCTTTTCTCCAGGCATCTTGCCGGCCGCTTTGTCCTTTTTGATTTCCGCATTCAAAGCGTCCAGCTGCTTTCGAATGTCTGTCGCGCGGCAATGCTTTGTGCAGTAGTCCCCGGTGTGTGTCATTCCCTGGTGCTGATCCGCCGCAAACGCCGGAGCTCCTGCTAAGACCGCCAGTCCAACCAATGCTGCTAAGTGCTTTTTCATGTTTATCCTCTCCTTGTATGTAGTATGGACAAGAGTCCCTTTGTGCTCTTGCATCCATCCATACGCCTGAGTAGGGAAAAAGTTGCGGTGAGGGGTTGAGCTTAAACGGCTACGGCAATTTCCGAAATCTGCTTCACGGGCAATCGGATAGGCGCATCGACGGCCGTTTCCTCGGGCCGATTGGGAACCAGGATTTGTTTTAAGGTTTGCTTGGCGCGGAAGAGGAGGGATTTGACTGCGGAGATCGAGAGATTCATCGTTTGGGTGATTTCTTCATAGGACATATCTTCAAATCGCGCCAATAAAACAGCCACTCGTTGATTCTTGGGCAAGGTCGCCAGCGCCTTACGGACTTTTTGTACATCGTCATCTTTCTCCAACGCCCTGTGAGGTTCCCTAAACGCTACGTCCGCCAAGACCTCTAAGAGCGAATGGCCCTCGCCTCCAGCCGCACACTCAGCGTCTATTGCGACTTCCTGATGGCTTTTAATGGCGCGGACATGATCAGACACGAGTCGGCTGGCAATGGAATAGAGCCATGGACGAAACGGGCGAAGGGCGTCATAGCGATCATTGGCTTTGTAAACGCGCAAAAATATCTCTTGGGCGACATCCTCCGCTTCGCATCGAGAATGGAGAAATCGGCAGGCGAAGTTGATTAACGCAGCCGCGTAGCGGTCAAACAATGCCTCGAACGCCTCCCGCTCGCCGGCTTGGAATCGCCTCATAAGGGATTCATCAGTGTCCATTGTTTCGATCACCATTCCCTGTTAGTTTAACTGAAAGCGCATTAGGCATCTATGATCGGCATCATAGAGCCATCTTCGTGACTGAAACGCCTGCAATCTCGAACACGTCGGTCTTATGATTTGACACCCAGATGATCTGCGGAAATACACCGATCAACCCCGCCACGCTTACAAAACCTCCGCAGATTGCATACTGGCCATCAGATCTTGCATCGGCCAGGCTCTCGCGCTGTTTAAAACAAACTTTGACCGCTGAGCGGGAGCCCTTCCAAAAACAACAAACATCATGCTGGCAACTACCATTCGTCGCATCTTACCGACCTCCTGTATCAAATTTTCTTAAAGCAGCAGTAATTAAAACTTTGGATCGTATCGAAAGGCGTTCGATGGGATTCGTTCGCACTTGAAACGAGTGCAAAGCCGGAGCCCAATTCTTGTATCAATGTCTCCGCGCTGAACCTGACCACTTCAAGACCGCTACACTTCGGAGGCCCGTCCAAAGCGAAGGTGGCGATGATGGCGTATCCTCCTGGCGCAAGCGCCTCATTCATGGTGGCCAGATATTTCCGGCGAGCCTGCGCGACGGTGAGAAAATGAAACACCGCTCGGTCATGCCAGAGATCGAAAGACGCGGGCGATAGCTTCACCTCGGTGATATCAGCTTCCATCCAGTGAACCTGCTTCTCCTTATCCCCTAATCGACCGCGCACTTTCGAAAGTGCTTCCGCAGATATGTCCATAACGGTCAGGTTGCGATAGCCTTCCGTAAGCAGGTGGTCAACCAACGTTGATGCTCCTCCACCTACGTCGATGATCGCAGCCTCTTGCCCGATCGCGGAGGATCGAATCCATTCCAGTGACTTATTTGGACGTTCCTGGTACCAGCTGACTTCGGCTGGCTGCCGGGTCGTGTAAATGTGCTCCCAATGGGCCTTGGTCATACTGCGATTTTACCGCACGCGAGAGGCGGGCGATTCCCGCCAGAGTCTCTTTTCGAAAATCGAAGCCAAAACCGGCAGCACAATCAAGGTCAGAAGCGTCGAGGAGATCACCCCGCCGATGACCACGGAAGCCAGCGGTCGCTGGACTTCGGCGCCTACTCCGTGGGACAGCATCATCGGAAGAAACCCAAATATTTCGACGAGAGCAGTCATGAGAACGGGACGGATTCGCAGCATGGTTCCTTCACGTATCATGGCGTTGCCCGACAGCCCCTGCTCGTGCAGATCATTAAAGACATTGAGCAACACCACCCCATTGAGTACCGCAACCCCCATCAGAGCGACAAAGCCGACGCCTGCCGAAACACTAAATGGCAAACCATTCAGCATCAGGCCAAGCGCACCTCCCACGAGCGCCAATGGCACGCAGGAAAATACAAGCAGGGTCTGCAGGATGTTCTGGAAAGCGGCATAAATAATAAACAGAACCAGCACCAGAACTAAGGGTGAAAGCCAAATCAACCGTGATTTGGCAGCTTCTAAGTTGCGAAAATTACCGCCCCATTCGATGAAATATCCGGAGGGAAGTGTGACCGCTTTGGCCACAGCCTGTTGTGCTGCCGCAACAAAACTTTCGGTATCGCGTCCTCGCGGGTTGATCATGATTGCGGCTCGCCGTTTGCCTTGTTCGCGCGTAACACCTACATATGTACCTTCAAAATGCAGGGCAGCCGCCTCGGACAGTGGGATCGTCGCGCCTGCTCCGATTCCCACAGGCAGCTCCTGAATAGCGTTTAGGTCAGACCGATCCTTTTCGTTGAGCCGTACAACAATGGGGAAACGCCTTAGACCTTCATAAATAAACCCAGCTTCCTCACCGCCGATTCCAACGCCCACGGCTTCAAGCACTTCCTGAATGGAAACACCCAAGGATCGCAGGAGCGACAACTTCGGCTCGATGTGCAAAGCGGGAGACTTACCCTGTAGTTCCAACTCCACATCGCCCGCACCGGGTACTTTTTCAATCACATCCTTAATCTGATCGGTTAGATCGCTCAAGATGTCCATGTCTTCACCGAAAACCTTAACGCTGATGTCGGCACGGGTCCCTTCCAGGAGTTCATTGAAACGCATCTGAATGGGTTGAGTCAGCAAAAGGCTTTGGCCAGGTACTTCTTGCTGCAATCGGCCCATAATCGCATCGGCGATTTCTGCTTTATTCGGTATTTGGCCGTTGAGTGGCGGCCACTCACGCTTGGGTTTTAGCATGATGAACGTATCCGTTAATCCAATCGGCATGGGGTCTGTCGCCGCATCCGCTGTGCCTAGACGGGAGAAAACGTAATCCACCTGGGGGAATTGTTGAATGATCTGATCCGTAATCTCCTGAAGCTTAACGGCCTGATCAATGCTGATGGTGCTGGGACGAATGCAGTTGATGACGATCGAGCCTTCATCCAGCTGTGGCAGGAATTCACCGCCCAGGCGACTGAAGAACAATCCACCCAGCAAGACAGACAACAATCCGAAACTGATGACCCCGCGTCGATGGCCCAGACCCCAATTTAATACAGGACTATAGGCAGACCGAACCCAACGCATGAGCCGTGGTTCTCGGTCGGCTGTGCTGCCGCCCAAAAGTAAGCTGGCCAGAGCCGGAGCGAAGGTAAAGGAGAGCGTCAGCGCCGTGGCGACCGCGATAGCAAAGGTAGCCACCATCGGCTTGAACATCTTTCCTTCCACCCCGGTGAGCGCAAAGATCGGGATGAAAACCACAAGAATAATGAGCTCGCCAAAACCTGCCGATTTTCGAATTTCTAATGTAGCCTCGGCGATCGTTTGCTGTATTTCCTCACGGTTCAATGCACGTTTGAGCGTCTGGGCCTGAGCATGGAGACGCCGAACGCAGTTATCGATCACGATCACCACACCATCGACAATAATGCCGAAGTCGAGCGCGCCCAGGCTCATCAGGTTGCCGGATATGTCCCAGCGCTTCATCACAATAAAAGTAATCAAGAGAGTAATCGGAATAGTGATCGCTGTGATCACAGCCGCGCGCAGATTTCCTAATAGAAACAGCAAGATCACAATAACGAGCACCGCACCCAGCAGCAGATTGTGTTGAACCGTTCCGATTGTCGCATCAACCAGTTGGGAGCGGTCGTAAAGCGTGCGCACAACGATCTCAGGCGGAAGTCCTTTGCGGATTTCCTCCATTTTTAATCCCACCGCGTGGGCTACCTCGCGACTATTTTCCCCCAGTCGCATGAGTACGATCCCTAAAACTTCCTCCCTTCCGTTAACCAAACTCGCACCAATGCGCAATTCCGTTCCCAAACGCACATCGGCCACATCACCCATCAATAAAGGTCGGAGGGTTTCCAATGTTTTGATAGGCACCTGCCGTATGCTGGGTATGTCTTTCAGCAGGCCCGTCGCTCGAACCAGGAATTGTTCACCGGTCTGTTGAATATATCCGCCGCCCACGTTCTGGTTGCTGCGTTCCAGCGCTTCAATTAAATCCCGTAAATGTATACCGTAGCGCGCCATCTCACGTACCTTGGGTTGAATATGAAATTGTTTTTCGTAGCCACCGATGGTGCTGATCTCGGCCACGCCGGGAACGGTCAACAGCCGCGGCTCCACATACCAATCTTGCCATGCACGCAGATCCATGAGCTGGCGGATGCGCTCCGCCCCTTCCGCCGGGGAACTGGATTCAACAGAGTAATGAAATATCTCTCCGAGTCCGCTGGTGATCGCGCCGAGCCGAGGCTGCGTATTTTTGGGCAGGTCATCCGCCACTTCCAGGAGGCGTTCCGATACCATCTGCCGTGCGCGGTAAAGCTCGACGTCATCCTTAAACACGAGTGTGACCTGCGATAGCCCGAAGCGCGAGATGGAGCGGTTTTGCACCAAGCCGGCGAGTCCACCCATGGCGTTTTCTATGGGCACTGTGATATACCGTTCGATCTCTTCGGGTGAAAGACCTTCGACCAGAGTGTTGACCTGTACCTGATTGTTGGTCACATCCGGCAGCGCATCGATCGGAAGCTGTTGGAAACTGATCCAGCCAATCACGGTCAATAACGCCGTCATAAAAATAACAACGCCACGCTGTCGAACGGAAAATTGAATGAGTTTTTCAAGCATACGTGATCTCCTTAATGATGATGCCCGCCGCCACCTTCAAAGGCAGCGATGTCAGCAACGCGCAACAAACCAGAACCTTCGATGACGACCGCGTCACCCGCGTGAAAATCCGTAGAGTGCTCGGGTTGGAATCGTACCGTCTTCCCCGTTCCAGAAACTTGTCCATGAATCAAGCGAAACCAGCCATCCCGAAGGCGATAAACGCCCGTTTCTTCGCGCGAGGCTACGATCGCTTCGTGGGGTAGAACAAGGGAGCCGCTTGTCACTGGCTTCGTTTTGAGTTGGAGTACTTGAACGGCTTTTCCTGATAGTTGAATCCCGCGTTTCGGATCGGCAGCGGTTACCGCTTTGCCCGCTCCGACGTCGGAAGAGATGCCGGCCTCATCCTCCTCTTCATGGGTATCGGCTTCTTCCGAATGAGGTTTGCCTGAATCCGGGTGACGTTCTTCTAAGGCCCCTGCTGGGATCACGACTCCTAAAATCATCAGGATCAAAAATAATCTCATAACCGTTCCTCCATCGCGCGACCTTCTAACGCGTACAGTTGCCACAGAGCTTCAAGTGCCCGCTGTTCTTGTTCGTGGCGTGACTTCGCGAGATCGACCATCTGCCGATGGGCTTCAATGATCAATGCCGGCTGGATCAAACCGCGTTCAAACAGCCGTTCACTTTGAGAATGGTGCTTTTCAATTTCTTCCAGGAGTGGTGCTTCTTTATAACTACGCACCGCTTCCGTATAAATTGTCTGCCATTTCGATTGCTCCGCAGCCAATTCACGCGTTGTCTGTTCGAGCGAAAGTTTGGCTTGGTCCAATCCGGCTTGCGCAGCCCGCTTTCCACCCGCGTTACGCTGATAAAGCGGCAGATTAAGCGACATCGCCGCGCCATACCCTTGCGCGCTTTGGCCACGGCCGGAAGCAGATTCCAAGCGCGGGCCCAACATGAGATCGGGCCAGGCCTGCCCTTGAGCGCGATGGAGTCCGGCTTCTGCGACGGCTAACTCCGCCTGCCCTTTTTGTAATTGAGCGGATTGAAGCGTGCGCGTTTCCATCACAGGCCATTCACGGCGTGCCGCGGGCGCGATATCGGCAATATCCGATAACGGATGCTGAACCGCCAATTCGAAAAAGGCATTCAGTTCGGCGCGTTCCTGCAGCAGCGCTGACTTACGGAATTCGTAATCCGATTGCGCCATGCGGAACACACTGAGAGAAATGTCCTGTTCTCCGCTCCTGCGCGGACGCGAAGTATAGGAGGAAACAATGCGCTTGAAAGTGGCCAACGCTTCATCCACCAAGCGGATTTCATCCCGCAGCTGCCGGACGCGAGTTAACTTCAGGAGGGTTTCTGAGGCTACCTGCTCACGCGCCAGTGCAAGCCGCGCTTGAGCAGTGCGCTCGCGGCCCGCGGCTTCCCCTATGCGGGCCGCGCGCTTTCCGCCCAACTCGAAGGGATGGAGATAGGTTGCTTCAATTTTAGTCGCAGGCTCATCGCCTTCATGAAAGGAGGCAGACTCGGCGGACACCTCCGGGTTAGGAATCTGGCGAGCTTCGCCGCGCATGGCGGAGGCGGCACGCAGCTCGCCTTCTGCCCGCAATACTTCGGGATGCTGCTTCAACGCGCAGGAAAGAATATCGCGAGGCGTGCGTACTTCACACGGAACATTATTTGCAAAAGCCAATGCAGGGCAGAGCAGTAATAAAAGAATTCGTTTCATGATGCACCTCGCTGCCGACATAGCGGCAGCAGAAATAAAAAGAAAACAACCTGAGATTAACGACAGGAAACTATTTAGGCGAGAAAGCGCCAGAAGACAGGCGCTTCCCGCCTGTTGTGTGGCGGGACTTCGGGCGGGTGAAAGATGGACTTATCGAAGAGCTGCTTAGCGATATGCGCCCCGGGAATGACTAATCGGCTATAGGTAAGTGGAGCTTTTGCCTGTACATGATCTTTGACGGTCTGCAAAGCAGGCGTCGCCTGACATAAGCAGACACAACACTCCGTTTCAGATTCTGGACAAATACCTTCCATCGCTTCGGCTGCAACACTAGAGAAGAAGGCCGCAAGAAGTGCAAGAGCCAATACCTTTCGCATGAGCCTTTATAACAGTTGAACTCAGGGCGTTCAAGATGTGATTACCGGGTGTTTTGTGAGAACTTGCCTACCGGCCGGCAGGCCCGAGACCCCACCATCTTTGGAGGGTGCGTTCGCCAGATGAATCTGATCTATTTAGCAGAGCGATTTACATTAGTTTGATTTGTCCCCCGGTAACAATCCCACGTGTCTAATTGACGTATGCGTCTATTTTAAGGAGGCCCCTATGGCTATGCCAGCAGAGCAGCATCAACCACATCGAAGTGCAACAGTCCTGGAAATTCATGACACGAAAGTGCCTTTCACGCAGGCCCAAAGGCACAGTTTCCAGGCGTTTCGCATCCTCTATCTGGCGTTCAGCATCGCACCGCTGGTTGCGGGCTTGGATAAGTTCACCCATTATCTGGTGAACTGGGATCAATATCTCTCGCCTATGATCGCGCGCCTGCTGCCAATCAGCGCGCACAGGTTCATGAATGCCGTCGGATTTATCGAAATCGCCGCAGGTATTCTCGTGGTCTTTAAGCCTCGCATCGGAGGGTATGTCGTATCGGCGTGGCTCTTGGGTATCGTCCTGAACCTGCTCACCTTCCGCGGCTTTTGGGATATCGCCCTGCGCGATTTCGGGCT
>JANLWZ010000029.1:0-11506 GCA_031364865.1 Elusimicrobiota bacterium | reverse complement strand
GCCTGCCGCGAGATGGGCATGAAGACCGTTGCTGTTCACTCCGAAGCCGATCGCGAGAGTATGCATGTGAAGCTCGCCGACGAATCCGTCTGCATCGGTCCCGGCCCGTCCTCCGAAAGTTACCTCAACATCCCCAATATCATCTCGGCCGCGGAAATCTCCGGCGCGGACGCCATCCACCCCGGCTACGGTTTCCTCTCGGAGAACCCCTATTTTGCGGACGTGTGCGAGTCCTGCCACATTCACTTCATTGGCCCGTCCAAAGAAGCGATCGAGCGCATGGGCGACAAAGCGGCCGCGCGGGAGACGATGCGCAAGGCGGATGTGCCCATTGTCCCCGGATCCGATGGCCCGATCTCTCTGGACGATTCGGGACTGCCGAAGCTCGCGCGCAAGATTGGCTATCCCGTCATCGTGAAGGCCGTTGCCGGCGGCGGCGGACGCGGCATGCGTATCGTGAACAACGAATCAGAACTTCACGCCGCGATTGAAGTGGCCCAGACCGAAGCCAAGAAAGCCTTCGGCAATGGCGACGTCTACATCGAAAAGTACATCGAGAAGCCGCGTCACATCGAATTTCAGATCGTCGCCGATAACAAAGGTCGCGTCGTCTATCTGCCGGAGCGTGAGTGCTCGGTGCAGCGTCGCCATCAGAAGCTGATCGAAGAAAGCCCTTCGCCGTTTGTGGATTCGTCGTTGCGGCGCAAGATGGGGAAAGCCGCCAGACGCGCGGCGGAAGCCGTCGATTATGTGACGGTCGGTACGGTCGAATTTTTAGTGGATACGCGTGGTGACTTCTACTTTTTAGAAATGAATACCCGTATTCAGGTGGAACACACCGTCACCGAGATGGTGACAGGCATGGATCTCGTCCAGGAGCAGATTCGCCTGGCCGCGGGCGAGCGCATCGGCTACGACCGGGACGATTACCCGGCCCGCGGCCACGCCATCGAGTGCCGCATCAACGCCGAAGATCCGGATCATGATTTCCGTCCTTCGCCGGGCACCATCCAGCAACTGATTCTGCCGGGACCTCCGGGCGTGCGTGTGGACACGCATCTCTACGCGGGCTATACGATTCCGACGTATTACGACTCCCTGCTGGCCAAGCTCATCGTGCACGGCAATACCCGTGAGCAGGCGATTGTCCGCATGCAGCGCGCCTTGAACGAATTCAAAATCGAAGGCGTTAAAACAACGATCCCGCTTTTCAAGCGCATCATGGATCACGAAGTTTTCAAAAACGGAGAGGCCTACACCGACTTCATCGGCAAGTACATGATGAATACCAACGGCAACGGTTCTGCTAAATGAGTTCGATCGCACAGCATTTAAAGGACAGCGCTCGCGTCAAAGAGCAGGCGTCAGCGCAAACCGCGGACGCGGAGAAGCTGGCGGCGGAGATCGTGCGCGCACTGCGCGGCGGTAAGAAGCTGGTGGTGTTTGGTAACGGCGGATCGGCTGCGGATGCACAGCATTTTGCGGCCGAGCTCGTAGGCCGATTTGAAAAAGAACGCCAGGGGCTTCCGGCCATCGCACTCACGACGGATACCTCAGCCCTGACTGCGATCGCCAATGATTTTGGATACGAAGAAGTCTTTGCCCGTCAGGTGCAGGCGCTTGTCACCTCCGGAGACGTCGTGGTCGGCATTTCCACCAGCGGCAACGCGAAAAGTGTTTTGAAAGGTATCGAAGAGGCGAAGAAGCTCAAAGCCTGGACAGCAGGACTTACCGGCAGAAGCGGCGGCCAGCTCAAGAGCGCCGTGGATTGCTGCGTGACGGTCCCTTCGGACCGTACGGCTCATATTCAGGAATGTCACATCGCCCTCATCCACGCGATCTGCGCCACGGTAGACGCCGCGTTCATTACCGCGCGCGTATAGCGCGCACCTTCTCCCTATGAAAGCGCAAAAAATCATCAAGACAGTTCCATTGGCTTCAAAAATTTCCCAATTGAAAAAAAAGGGGGCGACAATCGTTTTTACGAACGGAGTGTACGACTTGATCCACGCCGGCCACGTGACCCTTCTCGAAAAAGCGTCACGCCTCGGCGATGTTTTGGTCGTTGGTATTAATTCCGATGCCTCCGTCAGACGTTTGAAGGGCAAGAAGCGTCCCATCGCCACCGAAAAAGACAGGGCGCTGGTCCTGGCGGCCCTCGAGTGCGTCGATTTTGTCGCGACTTTCGGCGAAGACACGCCGTATGAGCTCATTCTGAAGTTGAAGCCCGATGTCCTCGTGAAAGGCGGCGATTACGCGCCGGGTTCGATTGTGGGGGCCGACCTCGTGAAAAAAGTTGTTCGGATTCCGCTCGTGAAGGGCCGGTCCAGCTCGAACATCATTTCCAAAATTGTGCGAGCGTATGGGAAGTAAGGTCTGGCGACTTCTGGATGCCAACGCCAATCGAGCGCGTGAGGGCTTGCGGATTATCGAAGACACGGCCCGCTTTGTTCTCGAAAAGCCGTATGTGGCGAGAGGCATGCGGGAATTGCGCCACGGCTTGGACGCGCTCGTGAGGAACCATTACAAAAAGCTGCTGCTGGCCCGTGATGTCGCTGGGGACTCCGGACGTACGAACGCCTCAAAGCCCTACAAAGGCAGCGTACAGGATCTCCTGGCTGCCAATTTCAAAAGATGCGAAGAAGCACTGCGCGTGCTCGAAGAATATGGTCGTGTCATGTCGCCAGGCTCGGTGAAAATTGCACAAGGTCTACGGTTTAAGGTTTATCAATGGGAAACGAAGCTCTTATCGAATGGTTCAAGAAAGCACGCCTCTACGTAATCACGTGCCCTCCTTCGCTAAGAGCTACGGAGGGCAAGCCCGCCATAGCTTCAGTGGAGGCGGGTTACGAGGCGATGGTGAAAGCCGCCTGTGAAGGCGGGGCGGACGTGCTGCAGTTCCGCGACAAGCTCATCACGGGTCGGGAGCGTTACTCTGTCGCCGCGCGCTTGCGGAAAATCTGTGCACAGGCGGGTGTGCTCTTTATCGTAAACGATGCCCTTGAGGTCGCGCTCACGGTAGCTGCGGATGGTGTGCACCTGGGCCAGGACGATTTGCCTGTAGAGGAAGCCAAAAAGTTGATGCATCCGATGGGGATCAAGAATTTTATCGTGGGTTGTTCGACGCACAGCCTCGAGCAGGCCATCGAAGCGGAACGTCAGGGAGCCGACTACATTGGCATCGGCCCTGTGTTCGCCACTCCGACGAAACCAACGTATAATCCCGTGGGTTTGGAGCTCGTTCGCACCGTCACAAATCGTGTCAAAGTACCGCATGTTGCCATCGGCGGCATCGATGCAGAAAATGTTGGCCTTGTTTTATCAGCAGGAGCGGAATGCGTGGCTGTTGTACGCGCCGTGTGCGGGCAGGACGATATCGCATCTGCCGCGCGCGTCATGAAGCAGGCGATACAAGAAGAAAGGCTGCAAACAAGATGAGTAAAAAAGTAGTCGTACAAGTTCCCGCCACAAGCGCTAACCTGGGCCCAGGTTTTGACGTTCTGGGTATGGCCCTATCGCTTTATAACGAAGTGCATCTGGAGACAGACGATACGAACTTCAGCACGTTTCGTCAGACTCCCACAACGAGCGTGACCATTGAAGGCGAAGGCGCAGGCCGTCTTCCGACGGATTCGACCAATCTCGTGCTTCAAATGGCGCTCAAAGTTTTTGATAAGGCCAAACGCTGGCCGAGAGGCATGATCCGTCTGAAATGTGTGAACCGCATTCCGCTCACGCGTGGACTGGGTTCCAGTTCTGCCGCGATCATCGGTGGATTATGCGCCGCGAACGCCCTCACGGGCGGACGTTTGCCGCTTTCGGTTCTTCTGGAGATGGCTGTCAGCGTCGAAGGTCACTCCGATAATGTGGTTCCGGCCATGGTTGGCGGACTTTGCGTGACGGGCGTGGTCAAAGAAGAGATCCGCTATCTCCGAATGCCCATGCCCCAAGAACTGCGCGCGGTGGTCTGTTCTCCCGATAGGCCTCTTGAAACAAAAGAAGCCAGACGCGTGCTGCCGAGCCGCATTCCATTTTCGGCTGCGGTGTTTACATCGTCACGCGTTGCGTTCCTCTTAGGAGCGCTGCAGCAGAAGCGCTACGACTGGCTCGACTTCGCCATGGAAGACGTGCTGCACCAACCCGCGCGTGCAAGATTACTCCCCGGATTGCGGGACGCGATCGCTGAAGCGCGCAAGGCTGGGGCCTATGGAGCCGCACTCTCCGGTGCCGGATCATCTGTTATTGCCTTAGTGAAGCCAGGTCTTTTGACGAAGAAAGTCGGACATGCGATGCAAAAAGCATTTACGGCAAAAGGTGTGACCAGCACTTTTCAAGAACTGACGCCCGACAACAAAGGAGTCCGCTACAAGTGACCCATTCGACTTCGCTCAGGGTCATGGTGAGGGCACTCGAACCATGAAGCTAGTCGTCATGAAGTTTGGCGGCTCTTCCGTCGCCGACGCCCAGAAAGTCAAACATGTCGCCGGCCGCGTGATCGCCAAAAAGAAGGAAGGCTATCAAGTGGTCGTCGTCGTTTCTGCGCCCGGCGATATGACAGATGATCTGATCGAGATGGCGCAAGGCATCACCCGGAGCGCGCCGCCTCGCGAAATGGACATGCTGCTGGCAACCGGGGAACAGGCTTCCATTGCGCTTCTTTGTATGGCGCTGCATTCCAAGGGGCAGGCGGCGATCTCACTCACGGGACCGCAGGCCGGTATTTTTGCGGATGCGAATCACACCCGGGCGCGTATCACCCATATTTTGCCGAAGAAGATCCATGCCGAGCTGGCGAAGCGCCGTGTCGTGGTGGTGGCGGGTTTCCAGGGCATCAATCCCAATGAAGATATCGCGACGCTGGGGCGCGGCGGCTCGGATTTGACCGCGATCGCGCTCGCCGCCGCGCTCAAAGCCGATCTTTGTGAAATTTATACGGACGTCGAAGGTGTCTATACGACGGACCCGCGCGTTGTTGCTAATGCGCGTAAGCTCGACGAGATCTCATACGACGAAATGCTGGAGCTCGCGGGAGCCGGCGCGCAGGTCATGCAGGGCCGTTCGGTGGAGGTCGCCAAGAAATACGATGTCGTTTTTGAAGTCCGATCTACTTTTTCACAAGCGCCCGGGACTCGGGTGCACACGGAGGTGAGACAAATGGAAGATGTAGTCGTCTCAGGCGTAGCCTTTGATCGCAAGCAGGCCAAGATTTCCGTCGTGGACATTCCCGACAGGCCGGGTGTCGCCGCTAAAATATTCGGCGCGCTCGGCAAAGCCGGCATCAATGTCGACATGATCATTCAATCCGAAGCGCTCGACAGGAAAAACGACATTTCCTTCACCGTGAGCGAAGTCGATCTCAAGAAAGCGCTCAAAGCACTTCGTCCTGTCAAAATAGCGCTGGAAGCGAAGGATCTCGTGTCGAACGCAAACGTCGGCAAGATCGCCGTCGTGGGTGTCGGTATGCGCAGTCATTCGGGTGTCGCCTCCAAGATGTTCCAGGCGCTGGCGGACGCGAAGATCAACATCCAGATGATCTCCACTTCAGAGATCAAGATCTCGGTCGTGATTTCACGCGACCACGTCGATGACGCGGTGAAAGTGCTGCACAAAGCTTTCGGACTCGATAAAAAATAGTGATCAAGCTCTTCGACACAACATTACGCGATGGCGGTCAGGCGGAAGGAATTTCTTACTCTCCGCATGACAAGCTGCGCATTGCCGTGGAGCTCGATCGCCTGGGAGTCGACTTTATCGAAGGCGGCTGGCCAGGGTCTAATCCCAAGGACAACCAGTTCTTCAAGGAAGTAAGAAAGCTGAAGTTTAAGAAAGCGCAGCTTGTTGCTTTTGGTTCGACGCGCCGGAAGAATATCCGTGCTGCTGATGATCTTAACCTGAAAGCGATCGTGGCTTCGAAGGCGCCTGTCGCGTGCATCTTTGGGAAATCATGGGACATGCAGGTGATCCACGCGCTTCAAACGACGCTGGAAGAAAATCTGAACATGATCCGGGACTCCGTGAAGTATCTGCGCTCGAAAAAGCTTGATGTCATCTATGACGCAGAGCATTTCTTTGACGGCTTTCGTGCCAATCCCGACTACGCTTTGAAAGCGCTGCAGGCAGCGGTGGAAGGCGGCGCTATGAATATCACCCTCTGTGATACCAACGGCGGCTCCCTCCCGCGGCAAATCACGGAAGCGATACTTGCGGTTCAGCGGGCCCTGCCGGGTGTTGAGCTGGGTATTCATACGCACAATGATTCAGGCTGCGCTGTGGCCAATGCCATCGCGGCGGTCGAAGCCGGCTGCACGCTGGTGCAGGGTGTTATCAATGGTTTTGGCGAACGCTGCGGCAACGCCGACCTCACCACGATCATCGCTAACCTCAAGCTCAAGATGAATTACAACGTCGTGTCCGACGCTCAGCTCCGGTCGCTCACCGAAGTCTCGCTCGCCATCGCTGAGATCGCCAATATGGTCCCGAACGACAAGCAGCCGTATGTGGGGAAATCCGCTTTTGCACACAAAGGCGGCGTCCATGTTTCTGCGGTGGCGCGTCATGGCTCTACCTATGAACATATCGAACCCGAGAAGGTCGGCAATGCACGGCGAATACTGGTGTCAGAGCTCTCCGGTAAGAGCAACCTTTTGATGAAAACGCATCTGCTGGAGGGCAATGAGAAAGTCAGCGGAGCAGTCCTCGATCTCCTGAAGCAAAAGGAACTCGAGGGGTATCATTTTGAAGGCGCGGAAGCGTCCTTTGAACTGTTCGTTCAGCGCGCTTTAGGAAAGCACAAACCGGCTTTTAAGCTCGATCACTTCCGTGTTGAAGTGGAAAGTTCAAAGACTGGAAGTGTAGTTACGGAAGCCACCGTCAAACTGCAAGTCGGCGGGAAAGCCGATCACAATGCCGGCGAAGGAGACGGCCCTGTGAACGCGCTCGATAACGCGCTGAGGAAGTCGCTCGAAAAGTTCTATCCGACCTTAAGGGAGATGTCGCTCACCGATTACAAGGTGCGTGTCGTGAATGCTTCGGCGGGCACAGCCGCTAAAGTCCGCGTCCTGATTGAATCCCGTGATCATAAGGATGAGTGGACCACCATGGGAGTCTCCACGAACCTCATCGAAGCCTCGTGGCTCGCTCTCGTGGATGCCGTGGAATACAAGCTCCACAAAGACTCCGTAAAATCCCGCTTATAAGTCCTTCTTTGTCCCCTGTCTGGAGGGGGACTGCTTCTCATCATCCGTCAAGATCCAGGCCGCGATCGCTTCAAACGGAAGCCCCCAGCTCGCCATAGCGCAACGACCCGCCGCTTGTCGGATGATCCTCCAGAGATAGCTGCGCGTGTAATCTCGTTTCTTGGCTGATTTTTTGTCTTTCATGGGGCACCTCCAAGTGCGTTTGAGTTGGGAGGCTGTTCTAGCATACGAATGTATGAAATGGCAAGCTGTTCGGGCCTAAAAATCGATGGGTCTATCGGCGGGGACTTTTAGACGATCGATCTATTAAAGCTGCGACGGTAAGTCAGTAGACTATGGGAGATGAAAAAGACGGGTTATCGCGTCGTCGCTCTCCTGCTGGCTGGGGCCCTTGTCGTCAACCCTGTCTGGGCATCTTTCCTCCTGGATTTTTCACGCCCTCATCCTCCAGAGGCTTGCACCATTTTTCTTCCGGAAGCGCTCGGTTTTGCCGCCAACTTTACTCGTCCGCGTCTTTCGCATGGAGCTATCGATCAATCCCGACTGATTCATCAAGAGCATACGCTGTACATGGAAGCGAACTCCTGGGTAGGCCTGCTTTACCAGGATTTTGTCCGACGGGATGAGAACATCCTAGAGGCCACAAACAGCAGCAAGTTTCTGGAAAGGATGGAGCTGCTACGGCTGAAGCTGGAGGAAATGAGAGCGAAACTTCAGGAGGACATTCCATCGCTCGAATGGCACCAATTTCTTGAGACGCCGGCGAAGACCGTCGCAGGCTGGCTCGCCGAACTGGTCGCGCCCTTCGCTGAAACGGAGCGGTTTCTCAGTGACGTTGATTTCCTGGTCGAAGTTTCGCGCTTCAACGGAATATTGCATCGACTCACCGTGGAGCGGATCATCGAAGACGCCATCGAGCTGGCCATCTTGCGCCATCCTATGATCCTCTTGAAAGGCGCATCGTCGCCTCTGAACCGGGTAGATTCACAACACTATCACCACCCGATGCGTCAGACGATGCGCTCCTGGATACCACCGGCGCTCTCGACCTATATCGAAGAGTATCTGTCGAATCGAATCCCGGAAAGCCAAAGGGCGGGCGTCCTGAGCCCCATCTTTGAAGCGATTTTCTCCGCCCACCGAAGAGCCAATCAAGAAGCGAAGCTGGGGATCCTTTATGTCGAAAACTCTAAGGAGGAGAATTGGGACTACGTCAGCTACGTTTACGACGAAACGATGGGGGTAGGCAGAATTGAGGATTACGGGCACGAACTCGAGCCAGGCGAAATAGAGGTCACGTTTGCTGGACCCAAAATCCGCCGGGTTTTAAAAAGAAACGTGCAACCTATGTACAACCTCACCTTCATGCGTATGCTGTGCGGCCTGGAGTCGGACGATATTGTCGTGACTGCGCTCGACTCCGGGCGTTTAAAGCCGGATCATATGTTTGGGAAAGATGTTCCTCTGTTTTTCCCCGAGAACTGGATGGAATTTCTAGACGGTATATTCGGGCCTCTGGTGGATGACGATGCCTTCGATGCCTTTGTTCTGGGAAAGATACTCGGCAAACGTCCTAATCGAGTCTTCGATTTAATGCGTGCCGGCCGTCTGGTGCCGAGTCAGGTGATTACAAAAAGTGATGGGTCAATCGTGCACCTCTTCCCTCGTCAAAAGGTGGAAAGCTACAAAGAACTCTATGCACCGGAATTGGTTGCGGACAGTTACTCCACGGCCGGACTGGCCAAGCTCCTGGGACAGACGGAACGCCGAGTTCTTCTTGCTATAGAGGATGGCTCTATCGATCCCGTACGCATAGGGCCGAGAGGTTACCCACATTACCTTGCAACACATGAAGATATACAGCGATGGAAAGACATGTTCGCTTCCTTGCAAGAGCCCCAAGCCACGCGAATCTTGAGTGGAGATCCGAATGATGTCATCAGCGAGAGGGCTCTGGCCCAAGCTTTGGGAGAGCCACTGAAAAATATTCGTGCGATGGTCGTTCGGAGGGAAATAGATCCATCGCAAAAAGTACGGAGTCCCGATGGATTTATCGACTATTACTTCCCGGCAGAAAAGTTGCCTCTATATATTAGGGTGTTCGCGCCAGATAAACTTCCCAATGTCTATCAGCCGGAATACCTTGCTCGAGTCCTGGATAGAGCCAAAGACCCGCTTCTGGTTGCCATGCACGATGGGCTGGTGGAGCCTGATGAAACGCTTGGAACTGCCTTGAAACCCTTTTGGGTCGTAAAGACTGCAACCATGAGACGCATTTTGGACACGCTCGATCCTCCCGGAGAGACGATCTCGATCTACGAATTTGCTGATAAATATTCCGCCAATTCTCTAACTGTGAAGGATACTGCGGTGCAGTACGGCATCCCACTTAAAGTCCAGAACTTTGGAGGTCGAATTCATCGAGGTGTACCGCTGAAGGAAGAGGCAAGACTTGCTGCGCTTCTCCCGCGCCGCGCCCCTCAAGGCAAGGTGAGTCGAGAGGTCGTCGTACAACGCACTGGCATATCACGTGCTGTCCTGGAGCGCCTACCTGCGCACGAAGAGACCCGACTCGGATCACAGACGAATTATTGGTATTGGGAGCATTCCCTGCCTGCAAAAGGTAACGCGCGGTCAACACGGGCCTGGCTGCGTAAACTTGAGTCACGTGTACCTTCTGTTGTGAATACGACGAAAGTGACACCTTCGATGTCATTGCCAAAGGTGGAGCAAACTGATTTTGTGCTGGAATTAAAGAGGGTCGAATTCGGCGACACGATGCTCGCTGCTCACGCAAAAAAAGGGGAGTCCTTTTCTCCACGGGTCGTTTGGTCAATTCGCGAAGGCGGGAACAGCACCACGTATGGTATGCGAGACCGCATCAGGAAGGCCATACAGAACGCTCGAACGGCCAATGCTCTACGCACGGCCCACATCAATAAGCCGCGTATTCGTAAATTGCAAAAACATATTGATGACGCAATTCGCGCGGGATGGAACTACGCCACGCTGGAAACATACTCAGGAGTCTGGAGAGGTACGATAAAGGGAATACATGAATCGGGGAAAGGCATCATTATCGATGGTGAAGAAAGATTGCTCCGTGCGATCCCACCCATGCTTGAAGCAGCACGCCCTCTCGGCAAACCCTTCGGTTTCAATGTCTCAGATATCATAAGGCTGATGCAGCGTTGGATTCAGCTTCGGCCGGATGAAGTTCAGTTTGTTCCTCGACAATTTTTCACGGCTCTGAAACAACTTGTAAAAGACGCACACAATCGGGGAATAACTAACGGTGAAATCAGTCAATACTCGCACATGGACCCTGATACCTTTCGGGGCATGCAAGATGTAAAGGATGTCTCGTTTGGTGCGGGGTTTGAGCGCCTTAATGGCCTCCTACGACTTTTCTTGCTGCAAAAAGACCCGTCACGTTACAGAACTCGTCAGTTTATCCTGCCTGTGGAGTGCCGCCAAAAGCTGCAGGCCTCAGCGTGATCTCCGTCTAAGCCTGGGCCGAACGGCACCCTATTTCTTGCTATAATTGCGTCGGATGTCAGGTGCCTCCGAACGACGCAATCCGCTGCGTCTTATCGTCACGAAAGAGACTCAAATAAGAATCCTGTGGCTAGTCGCTGCGGGGGTCTTTTTTTCTTTGGGAGCATCCGCGTGGATTGCCTTCTGGATCAAGGATTGGGTTTGGCGGATTGCTCTGGGTCTGGGTTTTGGCGCTTTAGCTTCCTTGTGGGTGTCCCGACAAATTGCGGGACCGCTGTACCGGATTGAAAAGGATTTGGACACCGTGCTCCATGGTGCGAGTACCCGGCAGAAAGTCACTTTACGCGAAGGCGATGCGCTCACGCATCTTGCCGATCTGATCAACGAACTGATTGAGAGAACACCTAAATGATGCCTGAAAACGCCACCGCAGAGCTTCCCACACTCAAACGCACGCTCTCCGTGACCGTGGAGAACAAATTTGGCGTCCTGGCGCGCATTGCGACTCTTTTTGCGGCACGCGGTTTTAACATTGACAGCCTCGCCGTCGGCGAGACCGAGGATCCGCATGTGTCGCGCATGACGATCGTGGCGAGCGGCTCAGAAACCGTTTTAGAGCAGGTGGAAAAACAGCTGAATAAGCTGATCGATGTCATCCAGGTGCAAAGTTTTGAAAAGCTCCCGCATATCGAGCGAGACCTTTCACTCATCAAAGTGAAAGCCAGCGAAAGCACGAAGAGCAAAATTTTACAGATCGTCGAAACGTACAAGGCGCGCGTTGCCGATACGGCACCGGATTCCCTGCTCATTGA
>JANLWZ010000323.1:0-3106 GCA_031364865.1 Elusimicrobiota bacterium | reverse complement strand
GATAAAGGCAATAAACGACCCAGCCGTCCATATACCCTTGACGACATCTTCCCCACCTTTCCAAAGAAGAACGGACAGGATGAGGGCTCCAATAAGCTCCATCAGCGGGCTGGATATGGTGTCCGCCTTGGCATAGCGTAGCCCTAAATGCATGAAGCGGGAGTTCGATACCTGAAAGCGCTCTGATTCCATCTTTTCTGCACCATACGCACGCACCACAGGGGCGGCCTGAATGTTTTCTTGAATCACACCGTAGAGGTCACCCATCTGCTCCTGGCCTTTACGGCTGACTTTTCTCAGTTTCTTACCCAATAAGTAGATGATGAGTGCCGAGAAGGGCAGTATGGCGACCGTTAAAAGTGCAAATCGCCAATTGAGGTAGAAGATCAAGCCTATGTTGAAGATGGCTGTGAGTCCATCGCGGATAAAGTAAATGGGCGCACGCGCGATCACGTTCTGAAGGGCGTTCAAGTCGTTCGTAAAGCGCGCCATCACTTTTCCCGTGGACGTGTCGGCAAAGTAATCGAGCGAGAGACCCTGCATATGATCGAAAAGTTTCTGACGCATATCGTGAATAGTCCGTACGCCAATAGCGGCCATCAAGTAGTTCTGAATGTAAGAAAAAATACCGAGCCCTAGTGAGATCAGCGGGACCGCCCAGAGGAGAGTCTTGAGCATATGCAGGTCATGCCCGACGAAGACGTTGTCCTGGAGGGGCTTGATCAAGTAAACGCGTAAGGCATTCAGTGCTGCCACCATAGCCATGCAGATGATCGCCAGGGAGAGCTTCGGCAGATAGGGTTGGAGAAAGAGGGCCAAGCGCCGAAAGAGTTTCATGCCATCATCCCGAGGATTTCATCGGCCGCGCGCGAACTGCCGCCGTCCTGCAACAGACTTCGAAGAGAGAGCAAGGAACTGCGTGCTGCCTGACGTTTGCTGGCATGGCTTAATAAATCGAGAGCGTCATCGGCCAGCCGTTCGGGCGTGGCCTCGTCCTGCAAGCGTTCGGTCACGACCAGCTTGCCCGCCAGAATATTGGGAATACCAACGTAGCGCACGCGGATCAAACTTTTGGCGATGCGGTACGTGAGCGCAGAGAGTTTGTACATGATGATCATGGGAATACCGAGCAGCATATTCTCCAGGGCCGCGGTGCCCGAGACGCTGATGGCTAGCCAGAGACTTTTGCGTTGCTCGTAAAGAGGATCGGCGGTGACCTGAATCCATGGGTGTGCATGGACATAAGGCTTATAGAAATCATCCCCGATTTCTTCTGGACGGAAGAGGACGCAGCGTAGATCGGGAAAACGCGCATGCAGGCGGAGGGCCGTCGCCAGCAGGACAGGCAGATGCCGCTGGATGGTGCCGCGCCGCGATCCGGGCAGGAGCCCCATCAGCGGCGCGGCCGCGGGACTCCCCGGTGACGGAATCTGTTCGAGCAAAGGATGTCCGACGAAAGCGACGGGAACGCCCGCGGCTTTGTAGAGATCGGCTTCGAACGGAAAAATAACGAGCATCTTTTTCACGACGGCGGCGAGCTCTTTGATCCTTCCCGGGCGGCTCGCCCACACTTGCGGGCTGATGTAATACGCGACAGGAATGCCTTGCTGCTGCGCCAGCTTGGCCACACGTATATTAAAACCGTAGTAGTCGATGGGGATGACGAGATCGGGAGGATCCTTCTCAAGGAGTTGCTTCACTTTTTGCAATGCGGACCACAATTGCGGCAATTTGAAAATCGGTTCCCAGAAGCCAAAGCCGCCAACGCCTACCAGCGGATAAAGAAAGTGGTCTGCACTTTTCTTGAGGTATGTCCCCCCCAGCGCGGAAATACGGATCCCCGGACGTTTGGATTTTAAAGCCGTTATGAGAGAAGCAGCGTGCCGGTCGGCGGAGGGATCCCCGGCGACGATAAGAATATGGTCAGGCATAGATTTTAAGTTGTCGCAGCACTTCCTGTGCGAGCTGCAGCGCGTCGCGCCCATGTTCTCCCCCGACAAGCGGTTTATTCTTTTCCTGTACGCACTGGACGAAATGCCGGATTTCCATGGCGAGGGGATCGTGCTTAGGAAGTTTTGGCTTGAGGACTTTGATGTCCAATAAACTTTTCACGACTTCCGTTTTCTTCCGGTACATCGTGAGCTCAGGCGAAGCGTAGTCGAGCGAAAGATAGGCGTTGTTCTGAAAGATCCTGATGCGGCGATATTTTTTGAGCGACACGCGAGACGCCGACAGATCGGCGATGCAGCCGCCTTCAAAGTGGAGTCGGACCTTGGCGATGTCTTCGTGACGCGATAGAACTTTGGCTCCAAAAGCTTCCACGCGGATGACCGGACGATTGACCAGAAACAAGACGATATCAAGGTCATGAATCATGAGATCCAGGACGACGCCGACGTCGGCCACGCGTGGATCGTAAGGTCCGAGGCGGTTGACTTCAATAAACTGGGGCCGGTCGATATGCTGAACAGCCTCCATCACCGCCGGATTGAAGCGTTCGATATGCCCTACCTGCAAGATGCAGTTGTTTTGCGCGGCGGCGCGGATGAGCGCTTCCGCTTCTTCAACCGTGGAGGCCAGCGGCTTTTCGACGAGGCAGGAGATGCCTTCGTTTAGAAAATGCAGAGCCGTCTCGTGATGAAGAGGCGTAGGTGTCGCAATGATGACAGCGTCCACCAGTCCTTTCAGCTCCGCCGACGCGCGAAAAGCGGCTGTCTTGTATTTCCTGGCCATCTGGTGGGCTCGTTCCTCTTGTGTGTCGAGCACTCCCACCAGGGCGGCAGTTTCAAGTTTGGCCAAATGCTTGAGATGGAATTCCCCCATCCGCCCGGCGCCGACGACGGCGACCCGCAGTCGCTGACGAGGCGATGCGGCGGACTTAGATTTGAATGCCTGTAAGAGTGAGTTGAGCGGCATTGGCATCTTTCAAGAGTTGGTCTTTTTCGAGTAGTAAAGTCTTGCCGGATTCCAGCGCAAGGACTTTGGCGCCGGCAGCTTTGAGCGAATCTAAAGTTCTTAAACCAATCACAGGAATATCAAAACGTAGGTCCTGTTTGGGACGGGCCACTTTGATGACGACACAACCGGCGCCTGCGATCTCGCCGGC
>JANLWZ010000314.1:0-4034 GCA_031364865.1 Elusimicrobiota bacterium | reverse complement strand
TTCGGCCATTTCGGAAAATCCTGCGACCCCACAAAGCTTGGCCCATCGCCGGGGAAGACCATGGCAGCCCAATCATGGGATGGATTGGACGTAAAGTCATTGTAGGCGACATTTTTAATGGTATCGATATCGGCTTTGATTTGCGCCAGACGAATGCGTGCCTTAAGAGTTTCGACGCCTGCGGTTACCACCGAGTACAAAATCAAGATAATCGTGACCGTAATAATAAGTTCGATCATGGTCCATCCGGTTTGACTCTGTAAACGAGCGGGCAATCTCCTCATAGTGTCGAAGAAAATTTAATCTCGCGCGGGATCCGATCGGGGCCGGTGACGATCACGCGGTCTTTGAGGATGCGCGTCGTGATGTCTTTCATTACTGTCTTGTTGTTGTGGTACAGACGACCATTTCGCGCTGTGAAAGTTACGCTTTCAAACGTCAGGAGCGCCATGGGAGCGTTCGTATTGAATAAGAAAATTCCCTTCAGTTTGAGATTCGATGTTGCTGGTAGCGGCGGATCCTCCCGGAATACGCGCGGCTTACGTGTAATGATTGAATCTTCATCGCTGTAGATGCTTTTATAGACCCCGGTCGACTTGCGGATATCGTAAGTGCGGGCGTCGCCCGTGGAAGGAGAGGCAGCATTGGCCGCAGGTGCCGGTGTGCTGGCCGCTTTAGCCTGTTTATTCAGATGATTGGTGACGCGCACGATCATCTCCATTTTGATCCTGGGCGGCTCAGTTTCCTTGGGAGGTAAATCGATGATGGGCAGGAGTGTCGCGATCTCCTCCTGTTTTTCCGCGATATCGGTGATGACAAGCTTCCTGCCTGCGCCTGAGATGATCCTCTTCCCGGAGGTGTCTGCGGTGGCAAATTTCAGGACCTGAATCACCACATTCGCGTCATTATTTTTCAGCATGTAGACACGTGTGAAAGCGCCTTCCACGGCATTCAGATGTGGTACGCTGAAAAGGGCTAGAGCCGCCCAAAGAATCGATGGTCGGGGGGGGAGTTTTATCCGAAAATTCATAGTTTTATGTAGCTGATTCATATTGTTTTTGCAAGAGGTTTTACAAAGTAAGAAATTGATAAAATAGCGGCCCAATGGAAAACCAATTCAGCTGCAGGGCACATTCCTCTACCAGTCTTGCGGATGGGCGCTTTACCTATCCCGGCTCCAAACCTCACTATGCGCCTGATCGTCCTTTTGACACGCGCCACATCCGTCTTGAGGCCGCCGTGGACTTTGCCAAAAAATCGCTGCGCGGTAAATGCACTATCTCTCTCATGGCTATCGCGGATGGCTCACGCGACCTCGTTTTCGATGCTGTAAACTTTAAAAACATCCAGGTACGCACAGCCGGCAGGGCGCTCAAATTTGAATACACGGGGCGCCAGATTAAAATTCAGATGCCGGCGCCGGTCCGCCGCGGGGCGTCGTTTGATGTCGTGATTTCCTATCGGGTTGTTCAGCCGAAGCTCGGGCTCCATTTCATTGGCCCGGATCGCGGCTATCCGAATAAGCCCACGCAAGCCTGGACGCAGGGTGAAGATGAATACAACCGGCATTGGTTTCCCTGCCATGACGCGCCGCAGGAGCGGACCACGACCGAAATGATCGTCACGGTCCCGGCCCGCTTTACCGCTATTTCCAACGGCGCTCTCCTTAAAATGAGACGCAGCGGCAGCACGCGGACGTTTCACTGGAAGCACAACGTGCCGCATTCTCCCTATCTTGTGTCCCTGGCGATCGGCGAATTTTCAGAGATCCGTGATCACTGGGGACGAATCCCCGTTCTTTACTACTGCCCGCCAGGTCGCGAAGAGGATGCGAAGCGTGCCTTTGGAAAAACACCCAAGATGATCGACTTCTTTTCCAAAAAGCTAGGCGTTCCATATCCCTACGCAAAATATTCACAGGTAGCGGCGGCAGATTTCATCTACGGCGGAATGGAAAACACGTCCTGCACCACGCAGACGGCGCTCACGCTGCATGACGAGCGGGCGCACCTCGATTTTTCCAGCGACCCTCTCGTGGCGCATGAGCTCGCCCATCAGTGGTTTGGCGATCTGGTCACGTGCAAAGACTGGTCACATGCCTGGCTGAACGAAAGCTTCGCGACCTACTTCGAAGCGCTCTTCCGGGAACACGACCTGGGCTATGACGAGTTCATGTACGAAATGCGCGGCAACGCCGAAGCGTATTTTGACGAAGACAAGGAGCGCTACCGCCGGCCCCTCTCTACAAAGGTTTATAAAAACACCAACGACCTCTTTGACCGGCATCTCTATGAAAAAGGCTCCTGCATCCTGCACATGATCCGGCGGGAGCTCGGCGATCAGGACTGGTGGAAATCCATTCATAACTACCTCGCCGAGCACCGTACGCGCGGCGTCGAGACCGTCGATTTGATTGAGGCCATTCAAAAAACTACGGGGAAGAACATGCGGCCCTTTTTCGACCAGTGGGTCTTCCGCGGAGGTCATCCGGACTTCAAGATCAGATCCTGGTGGGATGCCCGCACGAAAAAACTCAATCTACGCGTCCTGCAAACACAAAATGTAAATGAGGAAACGCCGCTTTTTTCGTTGCCCGTGGAATGGGCGATCGTCGTCAACGGAAAAACGCTTCGCTTTAAAGAGACCGTTGAGAAGAAAGATCAACTCTTCAGTTACGCCCTGCCGGCCGCTCCGCGCCTGGTGCTTTTTGATCCTGAACACACTCTTTTGATGCGAGTGGATTTCGCCAAGACGGAAGAAATGTGGACGGTCCAGCTTTCGGAAGATTCTCATGTCCTGGGACGCGTCGATGCAGCACACGTTCTGGGACGCTTCGGTAGTCCAAGTGCCATCCAGGCCCTGCGGCAGGCGCTCTTAAAGGAAAAGTTCTGGGGTGTGCAGGCTGAAGTGGCGCGTGCGCTGGGCTGTACCGGGGCCGCGAGCTCGGTCGAAGCGCTGTTGGATGGATTACGACAGGTTCAGCATCCCAAAGTCCGCCGGGCAATCTACGAGGGCCTGGCCGGATTTGCCTCGCCAAAGGCTGAGGCAGAAATGCGCGCTCTTGTGGGTCAGGAAAAAAGCTATTTCGCACAAGGAGATGCCCTGCGGGCGCTCGGCAGAACGAAGAACCCGGCACTCCTGAGCCTTTTCAAAGAATTTCTCAAACAAGAATCCTGGAACGATACGCTACGCTGCGCCGCGCTGGATGCGATTGGTTCATTGCAGATGGCTGAATCCCGCACGATCCTCAAAGACTACAGCCGCTATGGCCATCACGCCAACGTGCGCATGACGGCCATCCGAAGGCTAGGTGCCCTGGGCCGCGGCGGCCGCGATGAAGTCCAGACGCATCTCATGGGCATGCTTTCCGACAAATATTTGCTCGTCCAGCTGGCCGTCATTCGCGCGCTAGGCGCCTTTGCCGATGAGCGGGCGACCGACGCGCTCATGAAATACACCACCGGCGATCTCGATGGGCGCCTGAAACGGACCGCGGAAGAAGCCATTCGAAAAATCCGTAAAGGCATGGATAAGGAATTCCCTTCTAAGAAGTGATCTCCCCGCAAAAAGAAGAAGCACTCCGCGAAAAAATGATAGCCCTGGGTCTCTTCGAGCGTGATATCGACGAGAGCTTTGTGCGTTCCGGCGGCGCCGGAGGCCAGCACGTCAACAAAACGTCTTCCTGCGTGCAGCTCTTCCACCGCCCCACGGGGATTCTGATCAAATGCCAGGACGATCGCTCACAGGCGATCAACAGGTATTTGGCGAGGCGACGCCTTGTGGAGCGCTATGAGACGATGGTGCAGGGGAAAAAATCAGCGGAACAGCAGAAGTTCGAAAAAATAAGGCGTCAAAAAAGGCGTCGCTCCAGGCGCTCGAAAGAAAAAATGCTGGCGAACAAACATCACCAATCCGAAAAGAAAAGTTTCAGGCGGGTCACGTCAAAAGATTGGTGAGGGTAAGGTTACGGTGCTTCGACTTTGATGATACTGCCAAACGGAGGGTTCAGCCGGTTACCGTAGGCAACAAGATGG
>JANLWZ010000303.1:0-5801 GCA_031364865.1 Elusimicrobiota bacterium | reverse complement strand
TTGCAGGACCTTGTCGAGAAGGGTGCGCTTATCCGTAAGGGCGAACTGAAGCACACTCGATATTACTTGCCGATCGCATACAAAGATAAGAACTGAGCCACCCCAATGCCGTGCAAAGCTTCCTACGACTCGAGACGCAGTCCTTGATGCAGCGGTACGCGCACCTTTTACCCCATCATCAACTCCCCATTTGAGGAGCCCAAACGACATTTTAAATTCGGGACGGATGGAATTACTGATGAGGTCGTTGAAGAACGGCGGTAGAGTGCCTATTTTATTCCGATAGCCCGACCACGCAGCCGTGGCAAGAATAACCCCTAAACTCAACGTCCCCGCAATGGGGGAAAGGATGGATGTAATCTCGGTCATAGTTCACGAGCGATCACTTTTGTTGAAGCGAAAATGATCCAACAGATATTGAGCGATGGAGTTGAGGCGGTGACGTTTCTTTGCGATAAGCCAGACCGTTTTATAGATACCCGTTGGCTTTTGATTAAGCCGCACCAGTGCTCCAGACCGAAGGTCGCGTTCCACGGCGATCTGATTAAGAGGGGCGGCGCCAATTCCTTCCAACGCCAGTAGTCGCAGAAGCTCCACATCTTGGATCTCCCCTGCAATTTTCGGCTCTAGCCGATGACGATTGAAAAAAGTTTCCAACTTCCCCCAAATAGGGCTTGCTCGCGTCGGCAACAAGAGTGGAATTTGAGACAGGATTCTGGGGAAGTTCTTTGCCTTTCGAGCCAGTGCCGGCGCGGCGACGAAATGGATGGGCAAAGACCCGACATTGACTGAAAGGAAATCCGCTGTTTTCTCTAATGGCACATCGATATTGGAAAGCACGAGATCAAGGGCATGAGTCCTTAACCCACCGAGCAGCTCGATGATCGAACCTTCGGTGACCGTGGGCTCAACGCCTCGCTTGAGGAGAAACAGTTCCGTCAGAAGTCGATGGGATACCTGGCGGGATACCTGGTCAGCGATCCCGATCTGAATGCGGATCACCTGACGGGTGGGACGATCTTTGATGGAGTCGAGCATTTCCTGACTGTAGTTAAAAATCTGACTGGCATAGTCCAGGACCAGCCGCCCTGCGTCAGTCAGAATGAGTTTTTTCTTTTGACGATCAAAAAGCTTTACGCCCAGGAACTTTTCGAATTGGATGATCTGAGTGCTTATCGTGGGTTGCGCCAAGCAAAGCTTTTTGCAGGCCTTGGCGATGCTGCCCTCCCTGGCCACCGTCCAAAAATAGTAGAGATGATTGTGGTTTAAAATGATCATCGGATTTCTAGATCGATATCTGAGTATAAATCAATTTTACAAATGAATGAGGATGCCTCACAATGATACCAGCACTGATAATCACGTTGACGGGGGTTTTGCAATGCAACAAATAACACACGACGCAGCGGGCCGATGGTTCAAGGCATTGATTTTTGTGACAAGTCTCGGACTCGTGGGTTTGGTGGGAGTGGGCCATTATTGGGCGGGTCCGGAAGTGGCGTTCTCGATCTTCTACTTGCCGCCTATTGCTCTGACAGCTTGGTATCTGGGGAAGCGGGTGGGGGTGCTCTTGGCCGTCGTAAGCGCGGTGGCTTGGTTTGCGGCGGATCAGTTGGCGGGCCATGTCTACACACATCCGCTGGTCCCTTACTGGAATTTTGTCTCAAAAGCGGGGCTATTTCTGTTCGCGGCGTTAGCCGTGCACCGGCTTCAGGTCGCCTTCGATCAGGAAAGAAATAACGCGCGAAAGGATTCTTTGACAGGGGTCGGCAATTCACGGGCCTTTTTGGAACTGGCAAACGTTGAGCTGAACCACGCGCGACGAAATCAGACGACTTTGGCGGTCGCCTACTTGGATATTGATGACTTTAAACGAGTCAACGACCGCTATGGACATGGCATCGGTGATTCCGTGCTGGCTGCCGTGGCCGACACAATCCGTAAGTGGATCCGCGCCACCGACGTGGTCGCACGGCTCGGAGGTGATGAGTTCGCCGTTCTTTTCTCGGACACGTCCCCGGAGTCGATACATCGGATGGTCCGTGATCTTCATAAACAGCTTTTGGTAACGATGGATAACATAGGGTGGCCGATTACGGTCAGCATCGGGACAGCGGTTTTTACCTCTCCGCCGCAAAACGTCGAGGACATGATTAAGAGGGCAGACAACCTCATGTACTCAGTAAAGAACAATGGCAAAAACACGATTCGCTATGAAATCTTCGATGGGTCGGGCAGCGTTCAGGCAGGATGTTTGACGCCTTTCGTTCGGCCCGGCTCCGCAACACCTCCCATGCGCGTCAACGAAGCAGTTCGATCGCTGAACATCTCATTGAAGGAGGAAGAGCTGTGTTAAATGCATTCAAGAGCCAGTTAAGAGCCCTTTGGGTAGAAAACAAGGCAGAATTTACAGGTCGAGTGAAACAGCGGAGCCGGGACAAGGGTGCCGCGAAGAGGACTCGGCAACTTCGCGACTTCGTGCTTGTGCTTCCGGAGATGATCGAGCAGGTGCGTTCCTGGACGGACGAGCCGGAAACACCTTCACCGATCAAGCGGCTCCATGGCTTCATGCTGACCTATCTCTACCATCCGACGGATTTCATCGCCGATGATCCGGACGGTCTTTTTGGGTATCTCGATGACGCCTACCTCGTCGGCAGTATTTACTTTCGAACCATGAGCCAAAGAGATCATGGGACAATACGTTATCTGCCCAATACGCAGGATATTTCCAGGCAGATGCCGCTTTGGTTGAAAACGACGCGGCATGTTCTTCCTGAAGAAACCGGCAAAATTGATCAGATGATTGACGAACTTTGCGGCGGGAATGACGCTTCCTTCCAACGCATGATGGGTACGGCTGGATAGGGTGTTAGATAGGATGGAAAGGGGATTTAGCCACTGGAGGAATTTATGACGAATCGAATCAAGACCGTGATGTTACTAGCCGGGTTAACGGCGTTGTTTCTATGGATCGGGCAAGCGTTAGGAGGACACGGGGGCCTTATGACGGCCCTGGTTTTTACAGGAGTCATGAACGTGGGGGCCTATTGGTGGTCGGACAAGATTATTCTCAAAATGTACGGCGCCAAGCCAGTGGATTCCTCCCAGGAGCCGGAACTCTATGGGATCGTCCAGGAGCTGGTCCTGCAGAACCAAATGCCGATGCCGAAGGTGTACATCATTCCTGAGAAAACGCCCAACGCCTTCGCTACGGGCCGCAACCCAGAGCACGCCGCCGTCGCCGTTACCGCCGGCATCTTGGAGATCCTCGATCGGCGGGAGCTGAAAGGTGTGCTGGCGCATGAGCTGGGCCATGTGAAAAACCGGGACACGTTGATTTCGACCGTAGCGGCCACCCTGGCCGGCGCGTTAAGCATGCTCTCCAATATGGCGATGTGGGGCGGCATGTTCGGGGGTCGTTCTCAGACTAGCGACCATCAAAGCCATCCGATGGCGGGTTTAGTGGGCATATTGATTGCGCCTCTAGCCGGTGCTTTGATCCAGTCCGCCATTTCGCGATCGCGAGAGTTTTTCGCCGATGAAGCAGGAGCGAAAACGACCAACGACCCTCTCGCCTTAGCGAGCGCCTTGGCGAAGATGGAAACGTACAGCAAGCGAGTCCCGATGCACCACGGCTCGCCGGCCACCGCGCACCTCTTCATCATCAACCCCTTCCTGGGAGAGCAGTTCTTGCGCCTCTTCAGCACGCATCCGCCTACCGCCGAGCGGATCAAAAGGCTCGAGTCGTTGGCGCAGAAACAGATCGGGATTATTCACTCATGATTTGGATCTGGATCGGGTTCATCGCTTTCGTTTTGCTGATGCTGGCGCTCGACCTGGGGGTCTTCAACCGTAAAGCCCACGTCGTGAGTGTCAAGGAAGCGCTGGGGTGGTCGGCGGTTTGGATCACCATGGGCCTGACTTTTAGTGTCTTCGTATATTTCGCCTACGAGAGGCATTGGCTCGGCTTGGGCCTGCCCTTGGTCGGAGACACGTCGACGATCATCGATTTGATGGCGGTCACGGCGGACAACCCGCAGGGCATCAATCACGGCCTGCAGGCGACGGCCAAGTATCTGACCGGCTATGTAATCGAGAAGTCGCTTAGCGTTGACAACATTTTTGTCATCGCCATGATCTTCTCGTTCTTGGCGGTGCCCCCGATCTATCAGCACCGCGTTCTCTTCTGGGGCATTCTCGGCGCCCTGGTCATGCGCGGTGTGATGATCGGCGTCGGCGCGCAGCTTATCCGCGAGTTCAGTTGGATCATCTACGTCTTCGGCGGATTCTTGATCCTGACGGGGATTAAGATGTTCTTCGTCCACACGCACCAGGACCCGTCGAGAAATATCCTCGTCCGACTCGTCCGGCGGATATTCCCAGTGACCGATCGGTTTCATGGCGAACATTTCTTTGTTCGCGCCGGATCACATTCCAGTCACGCGTCGCCCGTCCCCGGTGCGGCCGTTGAAAATGATGCGGCCGTGAACCAGCTGGAGCGGCTGCGCCCCGGCGCGTGGATGATCACGCCGCTCTTTTTGGCACTATTGATCGTGGAGTTCACGGACCTGATCTTCGCTGTCGATTCGATCCCGGCCATTTTCGCGATCACGACCGACCCGTTCCTCGTGTTCACGAGCAACGTGTTCGCCATCCTTGGGCTGAGAAGCCTCTACTTCGCGCTCGCCGGAATGATCGATAAGTTCCAATACCTCAAGGTCTCCCTCGCGGTCGTGCTGATGCTTGTGGGTGTAAAGATGATGACGCACACGCAGCTCAAGGCGTGGCTCGGCGAACATTTCAATTTCTATCTGTTGGGCGCGGTGCTGCTGATCCTTGGCGCCGGTGTCGTCACGTCCTTGCTCTCTGGTCGAAACCGCAACGCTGCCGATACCTCAGGCTCAGACAAGACGCCGCCTCTATGAACGACGCTCTCCCGAAGGTTTATCTCATACGGCACGGGGAGACGGCCTGGACGATCAGCGGACAGCATACCGGGCGCAAAGACATTCCGCTGACCGATCAGGGCGAGCGTGACGCGCAGGAGCTGAGCGCGCGACTGAAGGGCTTGAGTTTCGGAAAAGTACTTACCAGCCCCCTGCAAAGGGCTCGGCGGACGGCCGAGCTTGCGGGTTTCGGGGAGCGCGCGCAAGCCGACCCCGAGTTGATGGAATGGGACTACGGCACTTATCAAGGCCGAAGCACGGTAGACATCCGAACTGAGCGCCCCGGCTGGAGATTGTTCGAGGACGGTTGTCCCAGCGGAGAGACGTTGGCGGAAGTGAGTACGCGTGCGGATCGTGTTATAGGTCGGATTCGTGCCTTTAAAAGCGACGTGCTCGTCTTCGCGCACCGGGATATCTTTCGCATCCTTATTGCACGTTGGGTTGTTCTCCCTGCGTTGGAAGCCCGCCGCTTCCAACTTGCAACGGTTTCTGTAAGTACGCTGGGTTACGACCATGACCTGGAGGAACCGGTCATCCACATGCTCAACGATGGTGAACTGGTATCAATCCCGGCCTGATATGACGCTGGAATTGATGGAGTCCCGAGTCTGCCACTAAGTGACGCCTGTTAAGCTCTGGTCCCGATCTGAAATCCGATCCGCCTTCGTCCGCTGTTGCTTACGCGGCCGCGGCACTACGGTGGACAAGTCATACTGCCTCGCCCTTTTACCGTCTGAAATCTCTGCTTTCTGCTCTCTGATCTCTGCTATGATGTGCCCGCGGGGTGGAGCAGCCTGGTAGCTCGTCGGGCTCATAACCCGAAGGTCGTAGGTTCAAATCCTACCCCCGCAA
>JANLWZ010000281.1:0-2717 GCA_031364865.1 Elusimicrobiota bacterium | reverse complement strand
CGAACCCGCACGCATCTGCCACCAGACGTGGCCGCCGCGGATGACGGATTGATAGCTGTTGTAAGCGTACACATGGAGCCCGTTTCGGGCGAAAATTTTGGCCAGGGACTCGCCCACAGAGGCGATTCCGTCACCTGCTGCACCACCAACCCATACTGAAACTGTCTTTCTTTTCATTCTCTTATGACTCCTTATGGATTTAAAACTGCTGGGATATTTGGACTGTCAGGAGGGCCTCATTGCTAACTCCTGGGTCGAATTGTACACGATCTAGCGGTACTGTGTCACTACGCCTGGACACCCGCGAAAAGGGAGGCCGCTTTACGCAGCGAAGCCACTAGGATGTCCACATCTTCCGTGGTGTTATAGATGGAAAAGCTGGCTCTGGCGGTGCCGCTGATGCCCAAATCCCGCATCAGGGGCTGGCAGCAGTGATGCCCTGCGCGAATCGCAACACCATCCTGATCGAGCAGCGTGCCGATGTCATGCGGATGGATCGTCCCGTAGTTAAAGGAGATGACTCCCCCCCGCTGTTCGGCCCTCATCGGTCCGTAAATGTGGATATTCTTGTCCTTCTTGAGGGCCTCGAGGGCATAGGCCGTAAGCTCCAGCTCGTGCTGTCGGACGTTGGCCATCCCGATCTGAGTCAGATAGTCGATCGCTGCACCAAAGGCGATGACGCCGGCGATGTTCGGCGTACCCGCTTCAAATTTCCAGGGCAAGCTATTCCAGTTGGCGTGATCGCGCCACACTTCCAAAATCATGTCTCCCCCACCCTGGTAGGGGTCCATCTCTTCCAAAATTTCGATACGACCATACAGAACACCCACACCCGTAGGCCCCAGCATCTTGTGCGCGGAAAAAGCCAAAAAGTCGCAGTCCAGATCCTGCACGTTTGTCTCAAGGTGCGGCACCGATTGCGCGCCATCGATGAGCACCTTGGCCCCCATGGCATGGGCTTTACGGATGATCTCCTTCACGGGAAAGATCGTTCCCAAAGCATTCGACATCGCCGTGATGGCAACGAATTTTGTTTTTTTCGTCAGCAGCTTATCGAAAGCCGTCATATCGAATAGGCCTTCCGCCGTCACCTGGACAAATTGAAGTTTCGCACCCGTCGCCTGCGCCGTCATTTGCCAGGGAATGAGATTGGAATGGTGCTCCACTGAGGAAAGCAGTATCTCGTCGCCTGCCTTGAGATTCTTTCTCCCCCAGCTGGTGGCTACGAGATTGACGCTTTCGGTCGTGCCGCGCGTGAAGAGGATGCTCTCCGTCGCTTGCGCGCCGATAAATTTGGCGATCTGCTTGCGCACCTTCTCATACTGCGCCGTCGCTTCTTCGCTGAGCGTGTGAATGCCGCGGTGAATATTGGCATTGGTGTTCTGGTAGTAGCGCTCTTCGGTATCGATCACGACTTGCGGCTTCTGCGTGGTCGCCGCATTGTCCAGATACACAAGGCGTTTGCCGTGCACCTGGCGCTTCAGAATCGGGAAATCGCTTTGGATTTTCTTGGGATCCAGCATCAGCGTACCTCGGGGTAAAGTTCAGCCACGCGCTCAAGCGTTATGGTTTCACGGGGCGCGGTGATCTGGGAGCATTCCAAAAACCCGGAGGGCGCCACACTCGACATCTGTCGGCTCTCGTGGCGCACGCCTTTGCCCCAGTGATGGATTTGCTTGTAAGTCACCTTCGCCTGTTCGGCAACGAAGAGTTCGACGGCACTGATGGCCAGCGCCTGCTGTTCCCAGTCGATTGAAAGATAGTCGTCGATGAACACCACTTGTGCGCCTTTTTCAAGAACAATCACCGTTCTCGGAAAAACAGCAGAATTCGGCGTCGTCATCCAGTAGCACGTATGAATAGGAAGTGGGACCAGCACAAACTGTGGGACGTAGAGAAACGAACCCCCGTGCCAGAAGGCCGTGCTGAGCGCGCTGAAAGGATCTTCCTGCCTGATCTGCTGCGCAAAATATTTCTTCAGTAGATCGGGATATTGCCGTACGGCAGTCGTGAGATCGGTAAATAGGACGCCCCTCTTCAGCTGGTCTTTGGTCAGCGCGCGCGAAAGAATCGTCGAATCTCGCTGAATGATGAGACCCTCCTCATCTCCCCGCTCTTCGACCACGTGCTTCAAATCTCTGGGCCACTTCTCGCTGGGGATGGAGACGCGTGGTGCTTCACAGTAGGCCTGGAAGGCGTCCAGGTTGAGCGTAGGCCTGTCCTTCGCCTTCTGTTCGTACGTCTGCCAGGCTTCGAAGCGCAGATCTCTCACCCAGGAAGGTTCCTGGAGGTAGTCTGAGATCTTTTCTATGGTTTTGATTTGAAAAGGATTAGAGGTACTCATTGTTCTCCGGAACGACGGTCCACTCACGGGTATCAGCGATGCGTTGTTCGACGGACTCTTTCAGTTTTTTGTCACCCTTCTTGGCGTAGTAATCACCGATGGCGGATTGAAGAGCGAGTTCCGCGAGCTTTCCGCAGTGACGCTTCAGCGGCGGCAGATCGCCCAATTGAGCGAGCATGTCTTTTTCTTTAAGCTCCAGTGCCTTTGAAAGGGTCTTTCCCTTCACTAACTCGGTGAGTATCGAGCTCGTCGCGATGGCTGCCCTGCAGCCGAAGGTCTTAAAAGTGGCTTTTTCGATCGTCTCGCCTTTGATCTTCAGGAAAAGACGAACAATATCGCCGCACATCGGGTTGCCGACGTCGCCAATGCCATC
>JANLWZ010000278.1:0-2905 GCA_031364865.1 Elusimicrobiota bacterium | reverse complement strand
GATGGCCAAAGAAAATGGCATCCAGGTGCTCGATACCGCCTTTCAATACGGTAGAAGCGAAGAACGTATCGGGGAAAGTCTCCCGCCAACGCATTCTTTTCATATCGTCACGAAAGCCCAGGCCTTTAAAACCGCGAAGATCACGCATGACCACGTTGTTCGTTTCCTCGACACTTTCCGCCTGTCGCTCAAACATCTGAAGCAGACATCGACGTATGGCCTGCTTATACATCACACGCCCGATATTCTCACGGACTCAGAGAATCTCTTATGGAAGTCCCTGGAATCTCTCAAAGCCGACGGCTTCGTCAAGAAAATCGGAATTTCTATTTACACCGGTGAAGAACTGGAACAAGCACTCACGAAAGTAAAACCCGATATTGTCCAGCTTCCCTTCAATATTCTGGATCAGCGTCTCCTGAAGCGCGGACAATTGGCCAGGCTGAAAGACATGAACGTCGAGATTCATGCGCGTTCGGTCTTTCTTCAAGGACTCCTGCTTATGCAGGAACAGGAACGACCGGCATTTTTTAAGCCATGGCAGTCAGAGCTCCGCCATTGTCATGACGTTTTGAAAACCGTGGGCTTGTCACCCCTTGAAGGCGCGCTCCAATTCGCACTACAGAACCCCTATATCGACTGTGTCCTCGTGGGAGCGGCCAACGCCGCGGAGTTCAAGCGTGTCGTGACGGCAGCCGCATTAAATACACCCATCTCTCTGGATTGGGAATGCGTCGCTTCCAATGACGAAGTGCTCTTGAACCCATCACGCTGGAGCGTCAACGCTTCCTAGCTATGAAGAATGTTCTGATCACCGGAGCTACAGGTTTGTTAGGCGGTGCGCTCGTTCCGGAGGCGCAGCGCAGGCACTTGAAGCTGGCTGCTCTCTACCATCGAGATCGCAGCTCCCTCAAGAGCCCCTATGTCCAGTGTGACCTGACCGACTCCGCCGCACTCCAGCGTCTTTTGTCACAGACGAAACCGGGACTCATTATTCACAGCGCGGCGGCAACGGATGTGGACCGGTGTGAGATCGACCCTCCCTGGTGCAAAGGCTTGAACGTCCAGGCGACCCAAACACTCGCGGAATGGTCGAAGGAATGCGGAGCGCGCATGGTGTATATCTCGACCGATTCCGTTTTTGATGGATCCCTGGGTCAGTACAAAGAGCAGGATGAGGTTCGGCCTTTGAACGCGTATGCGAAGTCCAAATATGAAGGAGAACAGGTCGTGCGAAGTCTTGTCAAAGACCATGCGGTCTTGCGGACAAACTTTTACGGGTGGGGAAACGGAGACCGTTTGAGCCTCGGCGAATGGGTGCTCAGAAGCTACCTGCGTCAGGAACCCATCAAAACGTTTACCGATGTGAAATTCAGCCCGCTTCACACGACCGAACTTGCCGAAATTGTTTTTGACCTGGCGCTCGGTGGCGCGCAAGGCACTTTTCATGTGGGATCACGGGATTCCTGCTCCAAACATGAATTCGCGATGCTTGTTTCAAAAGTCTTTGGCCTCATTTCCGAAGTGATACCCGTCTCGGTGGACACCTTTCAGTTTCGAGCGGCGAGGCCCAAAGACACCTCCTTCCACGTGGAGAAAGTCACACGCGATCTCGGCAGGCCCATGCCCAGTCTTCTCGAAGGTATGAAGAAATTCAAAGCAAGGTACGACTCAGGAAATATCTCCAGGGACACCAGCCAATGGCACGTATCCTCTATTTGACCGAAGGCTACAGCGTTCATGATTGGCGCTTTCTTTCCAAGATTGCGGCCACTCATGAAGTGTGGTATCAGCCTTGCGTGGAACAGGTTCGTAAAACAGAATCGCGCGCTCTTCCTCAAGCTATCCATGCGTGCCCAGCGCTTGCGCCCGAGGCTAAACGATTTTCATGGCTGCACGTGCCAGGGATGCTCAGAACGCTTAAAAAGCGGATGAAAGAAGTGGCCCCTGATGTTATTCATGCTGGATCCGTACCCACGGGAGGTTTTTTAGCTGCGCTTTCCGGTTTTAAGCCGCTTCTGATAATGTCCTGGGGATCGGACGTGCTCGTTCAAGCCAAAAAGAATTTTATGCAGCGATTGATTGCCAAGTACGCCCTGGGTCAGGCGAGCATGGCTCTGGGGGACTGCGATGCCGTATCCAAAAGTATTCAGGGACTTTCGAAGTTAAAAGATGCTGACATTGTCCAGATACCATGGGGGATACGACTATCTGATTTCAAGGACGTAAAGTCCAATGGCCTTCGTGAGAAGCTTGGCTGGGAAGGCAAAACTGTACTTATTGCGACGCGTGGCTTTGAACCCATTCACTGTCCGCTCTTGCTGCTGGAGGCTTTTTGCTTCGCGCAAAGGAACTGGCCCGACGTACGGCTTCTTATGCTTGGCACGGGACGCCTGGAAACAAGAGCCAAAGCGTTCGTTCAAGACAAAGGCCTAGGTGAACTGGTGCATTTCGCCTCACAGATTCCTAACGCGGAACTGCCCAGCTACTTTAAAGCTTCCGATCTTTTTGTGAGCGGTACGCTTAGCGATGGGACGTCCATCAGCCTGCTTGAAGCCATGGCCTCGGGCCTTCCTGTCATCGTCACGGACGCTTACGGTAATCAGGAGTGGGTAAAACACAATGTCAACGGATGGCGCTATGAAGCGGGTAATCCCGTCGCCCTCACCCGCGCGCTGGAGCACGCACTCGCTCAAAGAAATACCTTTGTTGCCATGGGCAAAACCAATCAAGAGCGCGTCGCACGCGATGCGGACTGGGATAAGAACTTCAGCCGTGTCTTAAAGGCTTACAGCATCTTAACGGGAGGACATTCTTCATGACTGCCATGCTCAGCAAAGGCCCGACTATGACGATCGGAAAGCGTCGCATCGCCGATGACGCGCCCACCTATTTTATTGCCGAC
>JANLWZ010000230.1:0-7534 GCA_031364865.1 Elusimicrobiota bacterium | reverse complement strand
TTTCTGAAACGCCACGCCTTCGCCCGAGGCCTGGCCGATCGAATGCTTACCGAGACCAGCACTCTCTTTTCGGTCTGGGTGGATCACCTCGTATTCCCCAAAAAACACTATGCCGCGGACCAGGTCAAGCAGCAGGGCTTCCAGCTGGACACGCGCGGCACACGTTCGACCGGGACGCTCGTGTACTGGCACCCTTTTGCAGATCTGCCTCGGGTTTTGGTGTCCGCCAAAGCGAAAGATTTGAGTTGTGCTGTCATGGTAGACGACCTGGCTGAATTCCAGGCGGTCCACAAGCTCTCGCTCGAGATCCAAGGCGTGCCGAATTCCGGCTATCGCTGTATTCGGATTACAGAAGGAGAAGCAGACCTCCTGGTCATTGAACGCCGCGGCACTCTCGATCTTGTTCCCGAAAAGCGTCCGCATGGCGAAGGCTATGTCTCCTGCCTGGAACAATGGAAAAAGCGCAAGCGGCTCTTCGACTCCGAAGCGGCCGGCATGAAGGAGACGCTGAAACTGGCACAGCAGATTGTCAAAAAAGTCGGCATCGGCCCCGCCGCCAATCTTTTTCTGGAGAGCGAACGCATCTATTGGCAAAGCCGCAATCGTGCGGCACAGATCCAGAAGGCGCGCCAGGACGGACTCGGCCTCGGATGGGCCAACCATGATCACCACACGTTCCGCTCCAGCCGCCCGCAGTTTCCCACCTTGATCGAGATCCTTTTGACGTTCGGTTTTAAGAAGCGCGAGCGTTATTACGCGGGAAGCGAGGCGGGATGGGGCGCGCAGATCATGGAACAGCCGGAAGCCGGCTTGATCATTTTCGCGGATGTAGACCTTGCGCCCGAAGACGTCACCGTCGATTTCTCTAAAGTAGCGCTGAAGCATCTCCCCAAGCCGGGGACCGTTGGACTGTGGTGTGCGCTCCATGGAGAATCGATGCTGCAGGCGGGAATGCATCACCTGGAGCTCAAGTTTGATTTTGAACAGCTGAAGAAAGACCTGCAGGAAAAGAATATCGAGACGATGCCGCCGTTCAGCGATTTTGCTTTCCTGCGACAGGCTTTCACGAAAGCCGAAATGTGGAAAGTGCCGGCCGAACGCCTGGAAGCGCTCAAAACGTCGGAAGCCCTTTCGCGTGAGGCTTATGAGCAGATCAAGGCCCATGGCGCCGTTGGAAGCCATATGGAAAATCTGCAGCGCCGCGAAGGCTTCAAAGGATTCAATCAGCGCGGCGTCAGCGCCATCATTTCCGCCGTGAATCCCGAGAAGCAGGCACTGAGCAATCCTTCTGCACAAGGAGCCGCCTGATGGATCAGAAAAAGAAAGTCGCCGTCGTAGGTGCAGGCAAAATCGGCGAACTCATCGTGGCGCACTTGTCTCAGCGCTATGACGTTTATGTTTTTGACATGGACTTAAAACGCGCGAAAACGACTGCCGGCAAAGAGGCCCATGCGACGAAGGTCAATGCGAACAACGAAAAAGATCTGGTGAAGCTGCTCAAAGGCAAAGATCTTGTCATCAACAGTTGTCCCCATTTCATGAATCTCCCTATTGCACGGGCCGCTTACAAAGCCGGAGCCAGCTATATCGATCTCTCGGAGGATGTGAAGACGGGCGATGTGATCCAAAAGATGGCGAAGAAGACGCAGCGCTATTTTGTGCCGCGCTGCGGAGTGGCGCCAGGCTTTATCCAGATCATCGCGAGTCACATGATGAAATCCTACGACTACGTGGAACGCGCATCCCTACGCGTAGGAGCCCTGCCGGAAAATCCGACCAATGCACTCAAATACAACCTGACCTGGAGCACGGACGGCCTGATCAACGAATACGGCAATCCCTGCGAAGGCGTAGAAAATGGCGTGCTAAAAATGCTGCAGCCTCTGGAAGGATACGAACGGCACGTGATCGATGGCGTCGAATATGAAGCCTTTAATACCTCGGGCGGTCTAGGGACGCTGGCGACTTCGGTGACTGGGAAAGTGAAGAACTTAAATTACAAAACACTTCGCTATCTGGGACACCGCGACTTGATGCACTTTCTACTGTTCGATTTAAAACTCAATGAATATCGGACCATTCTCAAGCAGGTGCTTGAATCGGCCGTCCCGACAACGAATCAAGATATGGTGGTGGTGCTTTGCTGCGTGGAAGGCAAGCGCAATGGGATTCTGACGCAGCAAACCTATACCAAGACGGTAAGACACAGCGAGCTCTACGGCAAACATTGGTCGGCGATTCAGATCATCACTGCGTCCAGCGCGGCCTCCGTCGCCGATCTTGTACTCACCGACAGACTTCCCCATAAGGGCTACGTTCGGCAGGAAGAAATCGACTTCGGCGACTTCTGCGCAACACCCTTCGGAAAGATCTTCACGAAATAACTCATAACTTCCGTCATCCCCTGCAGCCACTGGCAGGGGATCCATCGTCACATACAACAAAGTTGATGGATTCCCCGCTTAAGACCGCGGGGAATGACGTTGATAGTTCTACTTCAGTTTCTCTCGTTTGCCTTCATACCACCAATCCAGTCCTCGACGCTGCTGCAAAAATTCCCTTCCGTGCAAGAATAGACCCAGCATCAGCGGGAAAATGCGCCAGAGGGAGTACATGCGCAGTTTTCTTCCAGAAGTTGTGACGGATTCACTGAGGACAGCGAAACGACCCTTCTTTTTGAGAGAGCGCGAAAGAAAGATCTCTTCACTGGCAAAAAGCGTTTCATCAAACCCACCCACTGCCTCAAAAGCATCGCGGCGCGCGTAGACGAAGCAACCCGCGGCCCAACGCAAACACCTCATATATAGGAAGTTGAAGAAATAGAGGCTCAGCTGGACGTAACGTCGCTCGGGCTCTGAGAATTCGACCCAGGCTCCGCCGCCCACAGCGCCTTCACCGATGGCCTCCATGGCGGCGCTCAGAACGGCCGATGTAATCTGTGTATCGGCATCTACAAAGAAGAAAACTTCTCCGGTCGCCGCCTTGGCCCCGGCATTGCGGACCGCCGAGATTTTGCGAAGGTTCACATTCAGGAGGCGCGCACCGGCCGCATGGGCAAGCTCTGCCGTGTTATCGGTAGAGGCATCGTTGACCACGATCACCTCGAACGGCTGGCCCAGCGATTTCGCCGAAGTAAAGATGGATGCGAGCGCACGCCCTATCTCAAAGGATTCGTTATGTGCAGGAACTATAAAGGAGAGCATCCTAATCTAAAGGAGGATATTGATCGGGGTTCTTGGAATATTTCTTAAGCGACTTCTTGGATTCTAAGAAAACGGCGCGGCCTTTGTAAGCGTAGATCAAAGCGTCCGCTTTGTCGACCGGCTTGCCGGAAACTGGGTCGATCGCCATTCTGAGCTTGTCGGGCTCTGCCTTGAAGCGGTCAAGGCATGGCGTACAGCAGAAACTGTATTTTTTGCCTTCATGATCAATCGTGAACTTGGTATGCACGTGCGTGGTGCGCTTCACCATGCAGACATGCCCGGGCTCATGAATCTGGCCGGTAAAATTCGCGTCGATGGGAGCAGCTTCATTGGCCCAGACGTTGGCCGTGATCGACAGGAAAATGACGGAGAGTAGAGGTAGCTTCTTCACGAAGAAATTATGCCAGATATTCGAATTCTACGCCGAGGTAGAAACAAGTCGCAGAGTCTCGGCCGCCCTTCGGGTGGGTGGGTTCAGCGAGGGGGGCTCCTGTTCGTGCTTGCTGTAAGTTTGGACGTTGACCTGAATGTTTGAAAGTACTCCCTGGATTTCTAAGGCCATCGTCTTTCCTTTGAGGCCTGCGTAAGAGAGCAAGGTCGCATCGTTCCAAAGGGATGAACCATCCCAGCCTACAGCAAACGTAGGGACGCTCAATATAAACAGACTGCTCAAGGCAAGCGGGCCAAAGAACAAACCTGCCTTGTTGACCATGAATTTAAGCCCCTGGGCTATCACACCCCGGTCAATTCCTGGGGGATCAGCCCCAAAGTGAATCTCAAGAGAAAACGTTCCCATATTTTTGAATTGCCCGATTTTAAAGATATAGGCCCGACCTTGTGTCGGACCGCCCACTCTTTCGAAAGCAGCAAGATAGTTCTTCTGCGGTTTTCCGTCGATGATTGGACGGAAGTAAATATCGGACTCTGTTGTCTTCGTGGGCCGGATGAAATTGACCACGAGAAAATCCATGTCGGCAATGGGCACATTGCGCAGCAGATAGGTCGCCCGGTTTTTTTCCGCCGTTATGACATCACTCGCTATCTCAACGGGGATCAGCTGCACCGTGGGGATCCGAGGGATAGCAGCTGAAGCCGGGGGAGTCCGAGTCACCGGCTCGATCAGAATCGGAGGGTTAAGCTTTTCCATGGGCGGCTCAGGCCATAATGCCGGCGTTGTTTCTGGAGGAGGAAAGGCCGGCAGGTCCTTTTCCGGCAAAGCGATAGGCGCAGGACTGGCGCTCGGGTTATTCGAAACCTCCGTCATGAGGGCAGGCGGAGGAGTATTTCTAAAATATTTCCATAGAAAGGGCGGTGCAATCGCTACCCATGGAAGGATCACCAAGGCTGCAATAGCGGCAGGAAGGTTAGGCTTCCTCGTGAGCGAGCCTCTGATTTGATTGAGCGCAATCACAAGGGCGATAAATACACCGAGAGAAAAGATTATCGCGTGATCTCCCACCCCAAATTCCGTCCAAGCATTCATGAATTTCTCGAAGAAATGCCAAAGAGTTTCTTCCGTCAAAGGTGTCGACGTGATTGGCTCTTGTCCGATGCTCAGGAGTGCGAAGGGGATGAAGGAAGGAGCGACTAAGGGCGAGCCCTGGATTCCGTCGACGAATTTTTTAGGAAGCGCAATAGCAGCCATCAGCTCGAGGTGAGACTCCAGAGTAGCAATCCCGATGTTCGTACCCTGTTTCACGACAGCCAGATCCATATCTATAGAAATAAGTTCACCCTGCGAATTGAGATGGCATGTAATGGCTCTGCCGTCTGGATCGACCACGAGCGTGTTCTCTTGAGTGCGAACTATTTTCGGGTTGGGGAAAAGTGTCTGCATAAAGAACCATCTCTGCAAAGATCTCGGATTAAGGGGTCGGGATACTCCAGGATTGGGAGTTACGGCCCGAACAGCGTCGGCAAAAGAATAAATGTAGTCATTTCTGGCCCAGGTGGCGTACACAGCGCCGAAATTAAGAGTTCCGGCTATCGCGTTCCACTCCTCACGCTCCGCGTCTGTTAATTGTTTGGCGAAGACCTGGTTCCCAAACCAGTTCAGGAAATAAAAATTGAGGCCGGCGGTTCCTAAAGACAGGCGGGAATTGATCTGAAGGACACCCTCTGAGCCCCACCGAGCCGCTTCGGGAAAATGCCCATACTCAATGCGTGTGATCAGTCGAAGATGTTCTGTGGGAATATCGTCCAGGATTGTTTTCCATGCCTGATAGTCATCCCTGGTGAATGGGCGCGTTGTTGGCATCGCTTCGAACGTCAGGGTGTGACTGTCGCGCAGATAGGTATAGGGATTTTGCGCCTCCAGTACCGCGACTCCCGTGATTCTCAGCAGGAGGCTGGAGGGTTTGATGAGATCAAGCAGGGCTCCCCCCATCAGGAGGGCTGTCACAAGCACGGCAATACCGCGCGTGAAGACGTGCTGGTTTTCCGGCAATGGAGGAAAGCGCCACCAGGGACGCGCAGACGCATGCTCTTCGTCGGCAACAACGTCTAGTTCAACCCTCTGTCTCTCCTCCTCCTGGGGTAGCAAGGTCCGTTGATCAATTTCATCTTCAATCACTTTGGCGTAAACGAGAAAGTCAGGTTTTAAGAACGGCCAACCGTCATGATGCAGAGTGTCCAGCGTTGACTGGATCGCTTTTAATTCACGACGGGTGTGTTCAACATGCCGCACGACCAGTTCGTCCCTTAAGGGTGAATTCATGGTATCCACCGGGTTCTGAATCCATGCACGCAATCCATCGAAGCGCTCCAACGCCTGCAGAGTCGTTTGGATATCTCTCAAGGCGAGACGGAGCAGAGAGCCTGAACCCGGAGCAGACTCCAAGTGGGCGGCCTCTGTGGAAAGTTCATGCCATCCCCGATTCCACATGGCCAATTTTTCTTCGCTAGATTCCCAGGGCCTGATCTGTGCCAGCAAGATGAGTGCTTTTGCGGTGAGCAACGTTTGAGGGACAGACCGCAGGGTCTCATAAGCGGGTTCTCCTTCGTAGCTATGGAGTAGATCCAACGCGAATTTTGTTTCCCCGTACCGTTCATAACGGTATTCTTGCGGGGCAAATCCCGGCATACGGAAGTGAGTAAAGAGTGCGAAAGTGAATAGTGCGCGTTGAAGGAGCGGCGCCTTTTCATAGACAGGGTGTGGTTTGGGGACGACGTAGGACGCGATGCTTCCCAGGAAGATTTTCCGTTGGAACAGGTTCATCGGCACGACCAAAGAGGCGGTGGCAATGGCGGCCGTCCCCACGAGCGCGTGCGCCATCCGGCTGAAAATCAAAAGAACGCCGAACGTTAAAACATACGGAGCGGCCATAGTAAAGAATTCCATCCATGTCATCGAAGGTTTATAGGGTTTAAGCTGAAGTTCTTGGCGAACAATGGGCTTACCATCCAAAGCGTCGTATAAACGTTGGATTCTGTTGGTAATGGCCTCACGAACGTCCAGTCGGGCGTGGTCATAGAGGCCCACGTTTATCGCGGCAACCTGCAGCCTTCGAATGGCGGCGTCCAACGCGCTGGGGTGTCCATCCCCCGCCAAAATTCGATCTTCCAAAACCTGAGCATCTCTAAATATTTCCGTGGTGCTCTGGGTTCCGTCAGCGGGAGCCCGTTGCTTTTCTGGGACACCTTCAACTTCAGCGTTGGAATCGAACATCGCTTGGGATATTTTGAATCGTCGCACCACATAGATGACGAGCGCGACGGCCAGGAGGATGTAGGCGCCCCATGCGAACATTTCAAAGGTGGACATGTGCGACACAAGATTCGAAGTCACGCCCTCCGGCAGTTGCATCAAGGATTCAAACCCCGGAAGCGGCTGGGACGGTAGCACATCCAGCGGAGGAGCCGGAATGATGTCGGTAGGAAGTAGAAGATTTTTACCTTCCATCAACCAATACCCTTTTTCGCCCATGTCGCGGATGGCGCCCGTCTGCGCCGCATCATTCAGGCGTGCGATAGCGTCCAGTTTAGAGGGCGTCATCGGTATCTGGTGTTCTTTGAAAACTCTCGAAAGCGTCAGTGCGTGCTCAACCAGTCGTTCCGTTACAGCTTCCGCTGGAAGTACAGTCTGTACAGCAGCATGGGTAGCAGATACAACCGTGCATGTCGTTTGTGCCGCTGCTGAGGCGATGAATCCAAAAAGTCCGACGATAACACTCGCCGGTATAGTCAACGCTGCACCGAACGAACGATATTCCAGGGATGTCTTTTCCGGATGGAGGGATGGACGTGTTTGCAGTACAGGAAGAATGAAAGCTTCGCGAGAGAATCGTTCTGCTCCATGGCCATTTCGACTGACGAGTGCAGCAGCTTCATGG
>JANLWZ010000208.1:0-3270 GCA_031364865.1 Elusimicrobiota bacterium | reverse complement strand
GAACATCTGCGTACTTATCTGCCAACTTCCGCATCTCCTCCTCCATCCCAGGCGGCAGTGGAGGCATCTTAAAAGGTGACAATCCCTTGCCTTCGATCTGTCCATGAACATACAAGGCCTCGATATTTGGTATTCCCTTCTTAATCATCAACTCACATGCCCACTTCTTGTCATCTGCACTATCACCCCTTAGGCATTTGATTAGGTACTCCACTGCTTGTGGCAGTCCTTTATGGAACGCTTCCAAGGCTCTTTTCCGAGGTTCCGGCATAGGTTTCCGGCCAGCGTTTGGCTTCAGCCCGCCATATGGATTGCCTTTAGCGAACCTTCCATGTGCGTCTTTGCCATCCATTGCCTGAATTAAGTCCGTGATTCCATCCGTGATTTCATCCATGTTTTCTCCTTACGTCACCACTTTACGTCACCAGAAAGGCGACTGGAAGATACCGAGGGATACCTGTTTTTGATAAGCTCTGTCGACGATCTACTTAAGGATACTTGCGCTTTTGACTTACGCTAAGCGTCAACGGGTAACCTTAATATAGTTGCCTTCCTGAGGTAGCTTTTCTAGAATAGCTCCGACGTAACGAACCAGCTCGCGGTCTCGAGCTGGTTTTTCTGCGCCCTGAAGACCGCCAAAAAACGCGCCCATGATGAACTTTTTACGCAAGTTTCAGATGCACATCCTCGCCGGAATTCTGGCGTTCTTCCTCATTTCCATTGTGATGAATTTCGGTGGAAGCTTCTTTGTGAAAGGTTCTCCGAACGACACCGTGGTAGAAGTCAACGGCGTCAACGTCCCGCTTCGCAAATATTGGAGTTACTACTATCGCTCACTCGATCCCAACAAAGCCATGGATGAGGCCGCGCGCGTGCAGAAGCGCGACGAAACCATCCGAGATCTGGTGCAGTCCGTAATCTTTGCCAAGGAAGTGGAGCGCTATGGAATCCATGTGCCGGACGTGCAGGTGGCGATTAGTTTGACCCAGTTTCCCGCTTTTCAAACCGAAGGCAAGTTTGATCCCCGAAAATACATGCAGGTCCTGCAGTCGCAAGTACGGACGTCCCCTCAGGATTTTGAAGAAGAGCAGCGCACCTCGATTGGTTTCTATAAACTGCGCTGGCTTATCTCATCGTCCATTAAAATAACCGATCGGGAGATCGAGCAGGCCGGCGGCTACGCTGAATTCGCCAAAGCAAATGCCGTGGATGAAAAAAAGAAACGCCGGACGGAGGCCGAACTCCGAGAACTTTATCGCAACAAGCTCTGGAACGATGCAACGATGTACAGCTTTAACCAGTGGCTGAATCAGCTTGGGCAGAGCATGCGCGTGAAGCCGCATCTCGATGTATTGGAAGGGCGGGCGCAAGGGTAATGTCGACACTCGTTGTCGTTGGCGTGCAGTGGGGGGATGAAGGCAAGGGGAAGATCGTCCACCTTCTGGGCAAGAAAGCCGATGTCGTTGTCCGCTATCAGGGCGGCAATAACGCGGGTCACACGGTCATTTTTGACGGTAAACATTTTGTTCTGCATCTCATTCCTTCGGGAATCCTCGAACCACGAAAAACCTGTCTCATCGGCAATGGCGTCGTGGTGGATCCGGAAGCGCTCCGCGAAGAATTCCATTTTTTAGAGAAGCGCAAGGTGCGCGTGCGCGGCCGATTCTTCGTCTCGGACGCAGCCCATGTGATCTTGCCTTATCATCGTTATCTCGATTGCCTCCACGAAGATTCAGCGGGTGTAGGCAAGATCGGTACCACGCGCCGGGGTATCGGCCCGGCCTATTCCGATAAAGTAGGACGCGTCGGCATTCGCGTCGCCGATTATTTGAATCCCAAAGTATTTCTACCGCTCCTGGACAGCAATCTGAAAGAGAAGGCGCCGCTTCTCACCAAATTCGGCTCTTTTAAATCGATACGCCATGAAGTCCTGAAGAACTACAAATCGTTGCGGTCGTTCCTGGCTCCTTTTGTCGTCAATGGACCACAATTTGTCAGCAAGAGTGTAAATAGCCGTAAGCGTGTGCTTTTCGAAAGCGCGCAGGGAACGATGCTCGATGTGGATTTCGGAACCTATCCCTTTGTGACGTCCTCCAATCCTGTGGCGGGCGGCGTGTGCGTCGGATCCGGACTTGCTCCTACACAGATCGATGATGTGCTGGGGGTGCTTAAAGCCTATTGCACGCGCGTGGGCGAAGGGCCATTCCCCACGGAATTGACCGACAACCTCGGTGAAACGCTGAGGCAAAAAGGCATGGAGTTCGGCGCCACCACCGGTCGCCCGCGGCGCTGCGGTTGGTTCGACGCGGTCGCGGTACGGCATGCCGTCCGCATCAATGGTTCTCAATGGCTTGCCCTGACGAAGTTAGACGTGCTGGATGGCGTGAACCCTATTAAGATCTGTGTGGCTTACAAAGTGGGGAAGAAAACGATTCGAGAATTTCCAACAGATCGCCTCGCACAGGCTGAAGCGAAGCCTGTTTATGAAGAGATGCCCGGCTTTTCCGGCTCCATCCGAGGCATGACCAAGTTCAGCCAATTGCCGCCCAATGCCCAGCGCTATGTGAAGCGGCTGGAGAACCTGATCGGCGCGAAAATTGCGATGGTCTCCCTCGGCAGAAGCCGTGAGGAAACTATTATGATGGATTCGAAATTCCCCTGGAAATTATGAAAGCACTCCTCGCACTTGAATCCGGCCGCGTCTTTCACGGCACCTCCTTCGGCGCTGAAGGGGAAACGTCTGGTGAAATCGTTTTCAACACTTCGATGGTGGGCTATCAGTAGATTTTGACCGATCCCTCTTACGAAGGCCAGATCATTACGATGACCTCTCCGCACATCGGCAACTATGGCGTGAATGAAGAAGATGCCGAAAGCCGCAAGCCTTTCGGAGCCGGCTTCATCGTTCGAGAGATCAGCGGACTTTATTCCAATTGGCGCGCGCGTGAAAGCCTCCAGGCGTACATGCAGCGCTACGGTCTCGTGGGCCTTACCGATGTCGACACGCGCGCGCTCACGAAACACCTTCGTGACACGGGTTCCTTACGCGGGGTCGTCTCCACGCGAGATTTAGATCCCAAAAGCCTGATCACTAAAGCCCAAGGCTGTCCGAACATGGCGGGTGCCGACCTGGCTAAGGTCGTCACGTGTGAAAAGCCGTATCAATGGGCGCGCGAAGGCGGACGTTGGCTCAGGAAAACTATTGAGCGAGCTCCGGACCTCGCGCAGGGCGAACGCTTCCGTGTCGTGGTGATGGATTTTGGCATTAAG
>JANLWZ010000182.1:0-2172 GCA_031364865.1 Elusimicrobiota bacterium | reverse complement strand
CACGCCGATCTGACGCAAAGCCAGCGCAATCATGCTCTCATGGGATTCAAACAGGGAAAATTTCAGATTATGGTGGCGACCGATATTGCCGCGCGCGGGCTGGATGTCAAAAAACTCAGTCACGTCATCAACTACAACGTGCCGGAGAAGACGGAAGACTACGTGCACCGCATCGGACGTACGGGACGCCATTTTGAAGTGGGCGACGCTTACACGCTGGTGTCGCCGGACGAAGAGCGGTTGATCGCCGCGATCGAACGCTTTATAGGAAGAAAGATCCCACGCGCCCAGGTGCCCGACTTTCCTTACCACGCGCTGCCGCTTCCGGCCAAACCAAAGACGATGGCGGAGCGCTTTGGTCGCCACCGTCGCTTTATTCCCCGTGGACGTTTCGGCCGACGTTAGTTAGAATTTTGCATGGCCTTCGTTACCCTCCAAGCCAGCAAGAAGACCCTCTCGCAGACGGAAGAAATCAAAGACTTTTTAAACTACCATGGCATTACGTACGACGCCTGGGCTGTTCCTGGCACACTTTCTCCACTGGCTAAGAAAGATCTCTTATCTCCTGAAGAAAAATCTCAGGTGATCACCAGCTACGGCGCTCAGCTGGAACACCTCAAGACGTCCAAAGGCTATATCCAGAACGATATGGTCTGTTTGTGTCCTACGACGCCGCAGATCAACGAACTCTTATCGAAATTTGACCGGGATCACTATCACGATGACGATGAAGTCCGCTTCATTTTTTCAGGGCGCGGGATTTTTGGTTTTGAAGGCAAGAAACAGGAGAAGTTTACGATCGAAGTGGTAGGCGGCGACTATATCGTCATCCCAGCGTTCCACTGGCACTGGTTTACTCTCGGCGAAAGCCGCGACATCAAAGCCATCCGTCTGTTCCAGGATCAATCCGGGTGGGTCCCGCATTACAGACAAGGTCAAGAAGCGCCGCCTGCCGCCGCTGCCCGTTAATATGCAGACACTCTTATTCAAACTCCTTCGGATCAGCGTCATCATGGGCGTTTTGGTTGCGCCCGCCGGCGCTCGCGGGCGCAAGCCGGACAACAGCTACCCGGATTACAACAAGCTCGAATTCCATCCCAAGAAAGATGCCGCCGCCGACCCTGCACAAGGTCCAAACGTACCGGGCGCCGTTCTACCTCCGACGAATACACCGCCTGTGCCGAGGGAAGACGACGCGCCCCTGCCCCCGCCTAAACCGGTGTTTATGCCGGATGATTCGTCAGAGCCGCCCATGCCGGACGACATTACGAACACTCTCCTTAAAAGTACAACGACCCAGCCGTAGTTTAGAGTTTGCCCTTCGTGGAAGGAATCCCTTGGATGGGGCCACTGCGCGAAACGGCTTGGCGCAGCGCGCGCGCAAACCCCTTGAAGAGACTTTCAGCGATGTGATGCGGCATCTTTCCGTGCTTGAGCGCCATGTGAAGGTTCATGCGGGCGCTCGCGGCAACGGATTCAAAGAAATGTTCCAGCAGTAGTCCATCGAACTTGCCAATGTCAGACTTTATCCACTTCACTTTCCAGACAAAATAGGGCCGGTTCGAAAGATCGAGCGCCACATAACTCAGCGTTTCATCCATCGGCAGATAGAAATTCCCGTAACGAAAGATCCCCTTCTTGTCGCCGACGGCAGCCGCGATCGCTTCGCCCAGCGCAATTCCGATGTCTTCCACCAGATGATGGTCATCGATGTGCGTATCGCCTTTGGCCTTGAGCGTCAGATTGAACCCGCCGTGCTTCGCGAAGAGCTCCAGCATGTGATCGAGGAAAGGGATGGTGGTCGATACGCTGTATTTACCCTGACCATCAAGCGTGAGCGTGAGGTCCATCTGCGTCTCCGTGGTTCGACGAACGATTTTGGAGGTGCGTACCTTCATAGATAAACGTCTTCTTTCACGAGATAGTTTTGAACGTAATCGGAAACGCCTTCTTCCAGGCTCATGAACGGCTTCATCGTTTTGCGGTTCAGCCAGCCCATATCGGCCTGCGTATGGTACTGATATTTTGGCCGGAGCGTCTCGGGCATGTCGACATAATCAATCTTCGGCGAGCGGTCGAGAGCTCTGAAGATCGCTCGAACCAGTTCGTTCCAGGAGCGGGCCCGCCCGGCACCGAGGTTATAAAGCCCGCCATACGTTTTTTTGGTCATGA
>JANLWZ010000162.1:0-7452 GCA_031364865.1 Elusimicrobiota bacterium | reverse complement strand
GAGAACCGCCAGCAGATAACTGTAGATCGGAAATTCTGTTCCAGCACGGACAGGAGGACCTTCCGTGTCCACTTCAGGCGATAAGAAATGCATACCGTGCTGCGCATAGTTGCGAGCCATGGAGGCCGTCTGACACTGCCGGTAGGCGTGATAATCTCGGAGGGGGGAGAAGAGTCCAGGCAGATGAACGAATACGCTCCATATGACGATGAGCCCTACAGAAGTGGCGTTCATCCAGCGCACGATCAGAAGTCCTTTCGGAACCTAGCGTCGACATGATCCGCGCAATTTTGGCCAGATTCAAGGCGCACCGAAGCGCCGCGTGCCAAAAGGCCCGCTAGCGAGGTGCAACGCTGAAGCTGGACAAAAGGGCGCGGACCCGGAGAGAAGGCCCATCTTTGGCCAAGTTCTGCGTCGCTCCTCCTCGAATTACCTAACGGTAGTCCTTCGTCGTCGCTCCTTGAACTTGTCACAAATCTGGGCCTTTCATGTCGACGCTAGGTTCCGAAATGACTTCTAAGTATACTTAGTGCACTTCAAATGAGAAAAGGAATCATTCTTGCAGGCGGAAGCGGCACGCGATTTGCTCCCGTCACGCGTGCTGTGAGCAAACAGCTTGTCCCCGTTTATGACAAACCGATGATCTATTACCCGCTGTCCACGCTCCTGCTCGCCGGAATCCGCGACATTTTGCTGATCACTACACCGCATGAACAGGAAGGCTTTGTGCGCCTGTTCGGAAACGGTGCATGGCTGGGAGTTCGCATTTCCTACGCCGTCCAACAGGCGCCTCGGGGACTCGCAGAAGCCTTTTTGATCGGAGAAGAATTTATCGGGGGCGATCCTTCGGCTCTTATTCTGGGTGATAACATCTTCTACGGCCATGGGTTGACGACCCATTTGCTGCAGGCGTCCAAGCGCACACAAGGCGCAACCATCTTTGCGTATCAGGTTAAGAATCCTGATCAGTACGGCGTTATTACCTTCAATAAATCCGGCAAGGCCGTTTCGGTTGAAGAAAAGCCCGCCAAGCCCAAGTCTAACTTTGCCGTACCTGGCCTCTATTTCTTCGATGCCAACGTGGTAGAAATCGCCAAACGCTTAAAGCCATCCCGACGCGGCGAACTGGAAATTGTCGATATCCATAAGGCTTATCTGGCCAAGAACCGTTTGAACGTGATGGAGTTGGGGCGCGGCGTCGCGTGGCTGGATACGGGAACACCGGACTCCATGCTTCAAGCTGGCAACTTTATCCAAGCCATCGAACAGCGCCAGGGTCTCAAAGTCGCGTGCCTCGAAGAAATTGCTTTTCGCATGGGCTATATCTCCGCCAAGCAAGTCCGCGAGATCGCGCTCTCGATGAGTAAGACGGACTACGGACAACACCTCCTCCGCCTCCTTTCATGAAGTTTAATGTCACCCCGCTGTCTGGTGTCATTCATGTCGAGCTGGATGTTTTCCGTGATCCGCGCGGTTATTTTCTGGAAAGTTATCACGCTGAAAAGTATGCGAAAGGCGGAATTCCCGGACCTTTTGTTCAGGACAACGTCTCCAAATCGGCTCGCGGAACGCTGCGTGGACTTCATGCGCAGTTAACCCGGCCTCAAGGGAAGCTCGTGCATGTCGTGACCGGAGAGATCTGGGATGTAGCCGTCGATGTCCGGCCGGATTCTCCTACCTATAAGAAGTGGTACGGCGTCACGCTTTCCGAAAATCAGCCTTGTCAGCTTTACATCCCTGTTGGGTTTGCCCATGGATTCTGCGTTTTAAGCGAGAATGCCGAGGTCCAATATAAGTGTACGGACCTCTATGACCCTGCCAGTGAAATCCATTTGGCCTGGAATGATGCGGATTTGGCGATTACCTGGCCGGTCAAAAACCCCGTTTTGTCTGCGAAGGACAGCAAGGGGACTTCCTTGCGAGATCTCGAAGAAAAGCTTACAGCAGCCTTCCGAAGTAAAAAATCCAAATAATGTAGAATTAGCGCCTGGTTTTTTATGAAATGCCTCGTCACCGGCGGCGCCGGTTTTATCGGTTCACACATCGCTGAAGCCCTGATCAAAAGGGGCGATTCCGTGCGTATTTTCGACAATATGAGCACGGGCCGACCTGAAACTATTTTAAGCTTTGGTAACAAAATCGATTTTGTGCGGGGTGATCTCCGTGAAAAGCGTGATCTCGAGAAGGCTGTAGCCCAGATCGATGTTATTTTTCATCAAGCGGCGCTTCGCTCCGTCCCTCGATCCATCGATGATCCCGGCGCTTCCAATGACGTCAACGTGAATGGCACGCTGGGCCTGCTCATGGCTGCCAAGAAGGCCGGCGTACGGCGCTTGGTATATGCCTCTTCCTCTTCAGCATACGGCGATCAAAAATTCTTTCCGCAAAAAGAAGTTATGCGTACGATGCCTCTTTCACCGTACGCTGTTTCCAAGCTGACCGGCGAACTTTACTGCATGGTGTTTGCGAAAACGTTCGGACTCGAAGCCGTGGCCTTACGCTATTTCAATGTCTTTGGACCTCGGCAGCATCCGGAATCGATGTATGCCGCCGTCATACCCAAATTCATCGAATCGCTGCGCGCTGGCACACCGCTGGAAGTGCACTCGGATGGAAAACAATCACGGGACTTTACTTATATCGAAAACGTCGTTAGTGCTAATTTGCTGGCGGCGGAGCGACCGAAGGCTTCTGGCGAAACTTTCAATATCGCTAATGGCAAAAACTACTCTCTGCTCGACATCATCCACGTCCTCGAAAAGCTTGCGGGGCGCAAAGCCGCGCTCAATCATAAACCCGCGCGGCGTGGCGACGTTCGGCGAACGTGGGCCGACATTAGCAAGGCCAAAAAGATTCTTGGATATAAACCCCTTGTGGGGTTCGATGAAGGCTTGAAGCGCACCTGGGAATGGTTTAAGCAGTCATGAAGTTGCTCGTCACCGGTGGGGCGGGCTTTATTGGCTCCCACTTTATCCGGCTGATGATGACCCGCAAAGACGTCAGACGCATTATCAATCTCGATAAGCTTACCTACGCTGGTCATCTCGAGAGCCTCCGAGAATTTAATCAGGATCCTCGCTACCATTTCGTTCGCGGTGATATCGCCAATCCTTTGCTGGTGTCCCGTCTGATGAAAGACATCGATCATGTCGTGAACTTTGCCGCTGAAACTCATGTGGACCGTTCCATTCTGAACGCTGTCCCTTTTCTTCAATCCAACGTGATCGGCGTTCAGGTCCTTCTGGATGCGGCCAAAGCCGCCGGCATTAAACGTTTTCTACAGATTTCGACCGATGAAGTGTACGGGTCTGTCGAGAAGGGTTACTCTTCCGAAACGGACCCCCTGGATCCGCGCAGTCCTTACTCGGCCAGTAAAGCGGCCGCGGATCATCTTGCCCTCGCCTACTTTCACACCTATGGCCTTGCGACGCTCATCACACGGTCGGGAAACAATTACGGTCCCTTCCAGTATCCTGAAAAGTTCTTACCGCTTTTTATCACACACGCCATGATGGATCAGAAGCTGCCTCTTTATGGAGACGGCAAGAACATCCGCGAATGGCTTCATGTCAGCGACCATTGTCTGGGCATTGAACGGGTGCTGAGACGCGGCAAGCCAGGGGAGATTTACAACATCGGTACAGGCTATGGATGGAAGAACATCCGCGTCGCTCAAATGCTTTTAAAGTATTTGAAGAAACCCGCATCGCTTATTCACTACGTCAAAGATCGCCCTGGCCACGATCGCCGTTACGCGCTTTCGCTTCGGAAGATTAAGAGCCAGCTGGGCTGGAAGCCGCGCATCGCTTTCGAAGAGGGGCTGTTCGATACGATTCACTGGTATTTGACACATCGCTCCTGGTGGGAATCCATTTTGTTCCGCTCGAAGCAATACAAGAAGTATTACCGCTCGCAGTATGCGCGGAGGGCCGGATGAAGGTTCTCGTCACAGGAGCGGGTGGCCTTCTGGGCAGTGAGGTCTGGAAACTCTTTGAACAGAAACATGAAATGCTGGCGATGGGCCGCACGCAGCCGCCGTGGGTCGCCGAGGAGCAGTTTTCGAATTGTGATCTCACCAATGCCGCGCTCACATACGCGACGATCACGAAAGCCAATCCCGACATCGTCGTTCATTGTGCCGCGTATAACAATGTCGACGGCGCAGAAAAGGACCATGACGCCGCGTTCCGCGGGAATGCTCTGGCCACGCGAAATATATCTTTGGCATGTCAGCGCTTTGACACAACGCTTTTAAGCGTTTCTACCGATGCTGTCTTCAGCGGCAAAGAGGCTCTACCCACCGGTTATCGGGAGTTTGATGCCTGCGATCCGCAAAATATTTACGCGCAATCGAAGCATTGGGCTGAGCTGTATGTGTCCAGCCTTTTGACCAAATACTTTATTGTCCGCACCTCCTGGCTCTTCGGGCCTTCCCGCGATACCTGGGTGGATTTCGTGATCCAATCCGCCAGAGCAGACAAGCCGGTCGATGCAGCTTCGGACATGGTGAGCAGCCCGACGTTTACACCGGATCTGGCAGCGGCACTCCTGCGTCTTGCGGAAAGCCGGCACTACGGTATCTATCATTTATCCAATCAGGGTTTTTGTTCTCGCGTCGAGCTGGCTCAGGAAGTCCTGAGACTCCACAAACTCACCCATTTTGGCGGTTTACGCAGGAAGACGCTGGCCGAATTGAAGCTGCCGGCGGCGCGTCCGCATTTCTCTGGTCTCGAAAATCTCGTTTGGCGTTTGGACGGTTTTCCCATTATGCGTTCCTGGCAGGATGCGCTCGCCGATCATTTCAGCCGCAAAAAGGTAAAGGCATGAGCAAGCAGAAGGTTTGTGTGGTCGGTTGCGGCTACGTCGGGCTCGTCACGGGGGCGTGTTTGGCTGAGATCGGCCACCGCGTCATCTGCGTGGACAACGACACTTCCAAAATCGCGGCGCTCCAGGCAGGACATATCCCTATTTATGAACCCGGTCTCGATGTCATCGTCGCGCGCAATGTAAAGAATAAAAGACTTTCGTTTTCTCCGACCATTGCCGAAGGAATGAAAGGTGCGAAAGTCGTTTTCATTGCCGTGGGAACGCCTCCGCGGCCCGATGGGTCCGCCGATCTCACTTTTATCGATGCTGTCGCCAAAGAAATCGCGATCAACTTGAAATCCTACACGGTGGTGGCGGAGAAATCGACCGTTCCCGTCGAAACGGGCGAAGAAATCGAGCGCACGATCATGTTCCACAACAGAAACAAGATCCCCTTTGACATGGTGTCGAACCCTGAGTTTCTGCGCGAGGGCACAGCGGTCCATGACTTCCTGAAGCCAGACCGGATTGTGATCGGTTCCCGATCCAAGCGCGCCACGAAAGTGATGACCTCGCTTTATGCGCCGCTGAACCCCAAGATCATTTTTACGGATCTCAAAAGCGCCGAACTCATCAAGCATGCGTCCAACTCATTTCTTGCGACCAAAATATCTTTTATGAATTCTGTATCGCGCGTTTGCGAACTCGTGGGCGCTGATGCAAAACAGGTTGCCGAGGGCATGGGGCTTGATCCCCGTATTGGGCGCTCATTCTTGAATGCAGGTCTTGGCTTTGGCGGATTCTGTTTACCCAAAGATTTGGAAGCCTTTCATTACATTTCGCGGCACGTCGGCTACAATTTTGATCTTTTGAGAGTTGTGAAAGAAGTGAACGAAGATCAGCGCAAGCATCTGGTCAAAAAGATCGTGGAATCTGTGGGCAATCTGAAAAATAAAACGATCGGCCTCCTGGGCATTGCCTTTAAACCCAACACAGACGATATCCGGTATGCGCCGTCTCTCGAGATTATGCAGCAACTGCTTTCCTTGGGATTGAAAGTCAACGCGTATGACCCGGAAGCCATGGATCGTGCCAAAGAGCTCGTTCCACAAGTGACCTTCTGCCAAGACGCTTACGATGTCGCGGAGAAGGCCGATTGCCTTGTGCTTGTGACCGAGTGGCCAGAGTTCGCGAAACTGAACTTTTCCAAAATTAAAAGCCTCATGACCCAACCTCTCATCATCGATGGTCGCAATGCGCTGGATGCCATCAAACTTAAGTCTCTCGGATTTCAATATCGCGGCATGGGGAGATTCGCCTGAGGCGCATTCTGATCACCGGCGGCGCAGGCTTCATCGGCAGCCATCTCTGCGATTTCTTCTTGTCGAAGGGGCATCACGTCATTGCGATGGACAATTTGATCACGGGCGACATGCGCAATATCGAACATCTGCTGGGCAAGAAGTCGTTCCAGTTTGTCCGGCATGACGTCACCAATTTCATTCATGTGCCCGGAAAACTCGACGCCGTGCTTCATTTCGCGAGCCCTGCTTCCCCTCGGGACTATCTGGAGTATCCTATACCGACGCTTAAAGTAGGTGCCTTGGGTACGCACAAAGTGCTGGGCCTGGCGAAAGAAAAGAAGGCCGTATTTCTTCTGGCCTCGACGTCAGAAGTCTATGGCGATCCGCTGGTCAGCCCACAACCCGAAACCTATTGGGGAAATGTAAACCCTGTCGGACCCCGGGGGGTTTATGACGAAGCCAAGCGCTTTGCGGAAGCGATGACCATGGCCTATCACCGCTACCATCACATGCAGGTGCGGATCGTCCGGATCTTTAACACGTATGGACCGCGCATGCGCTTAAACGATGGACGCGCCATTCCGAATTTTATTTGCCAGGCACTCACACACAAGCCCATCACTATTTATGGCGACGGATCGCAAACCCGGAGTTTTTGTTATGTCGATGATCTGGTGCGAGGTCTATACAGCCTGCTCCATTCCAAGCTGAATACTCCGGTCAACATTGGAAATCCGGCCGAGATGACGCTGTTGGATCTCGCTGGAGAAATCAAACGTCTTACGAAGTCGAGAAGCAAGCTGGTGCATAAAGTGCTTCCCGAAGATGATCCTCGCGTCAGGCAGCCGGACATCGCGATTGCCTCTCAACAACTGAAGTGGAAACCCAAAGTCGCTTTGTCCTCGGGTCTCCAAAAAACCATTCGATACTTCGACTCTTCGCTGAAAAAAGCATGACCTCGCCCGAAGCCGCCTTCCGCCGGGTACCTATTACAGACCTTGGGCTGGAGTATGACGCCATCAAGTCAGACCTCGCCCCCATTCTGGAAAAGATTTTTAAATCTGGCGCCTTTGTCCTTGGCGAACAGGGAGAACAATTTGAAAAAGAATTGAGTGCTTATACAGGCGCGCGCTACGCGTGCGGCGTGAACAGCGGCACGGACGCTATTCTGCTGGCACTTCGCGGACTTGGGGTTCGTGCCGGCGATGAAGTCATCGTGCCGGCCATGTCTTTTTTTGCCACGGTGGAACCTGTAGCGCTCCTGGATGCGATTCCCGTTTTCGTGGACATAGAGCCGGAGACTTATGCCATCAAGGCCAGTCTCGTCGAAAAAGCCATTACA
>JANLWZ010000161.1:0-2940 GCA_031364865.1 Elusimicrobiota bacterium | reverse complement strand
CAGGCGGCTACAGCGTGGCCGGCACCATTTCTCTTCCCGGAGGCGCTACGGATACCCGCAACTTTGATATGCGAATTCTCACGGACCGCGGCGATGACGTTCAAAGTTCTTTCCTTTCCGTAGGTTCTAACGGTAGTCCTGCATCCTCCGTCGGGTATGAGTTCAAAAATCTTGCGCCTGGCCGCTATTCGCTCATGGTCATGGATCAAGGAACTTTCGATCCGATTCAGAATCAGAACCTCCGGAAGTATGCGGCCAAACCCGTAAGCTTTGAGATCACGAGCTATAGCATCCCGGCGCTCAACATTACGATGAACCGCGCGAGCCGCATCCTCGGCAAGATATCCATACGTGGCAAAAACGCGGATGGTTCCACGAGTTCCACCCTGGTTACCAACAACAGCACCCTTCTGCCGGACAACCTTCGTGTGACCGCGGTGGCGAACCCATGGGTGCAAGGCGGCTATCAGGAAGCGTCAAGAGGGTTCAACCCAGGCATGGGAATGGGCCGTATTGATATCGATGCCAATAATCAATTTCACATCGATGGACTGGTCGCAGGTACGTATGACGTCGAGTTCATTCAGACGACTTATGGAGCGAGCGTTGCAGGCCAGGGCAGCCTGAATCTTGCGTCCTACACGCAGGGTCAGGTGATTGTGCCGGAAGGTCAGGCCATCGATATTGGAACGGTTGATCTCAAGCAAGGCTTGTCCATTTCCGGTACGGTGCGGGACAGCCTCAACAATCTTTTGCCGAACATTCGCGTTCGCGCTTATGTCGCCGGTGATAAGAACCATACGAACAGCCACGAGACGTTCACCGATGCTCTGGGCCAATTTACACTCACAGGCCTTAATCCCGATAAGAAAGTTTATGACATCGTCGCGGCGCCGCGACCCGGTCTGGGCGACCCGACACCGGCCTCCGCTTTCGGCCAGGTCGTCAAGAAAGCGTTCGATGTCACTCAGTCTCCGCTGCCTACCCTTTCGTTCACGCTCCAGGCGGCCAACGCCTCACTTTCGGGACAAGTGAACACAGCGGATAGCGGCGCCCTTGGGTTCCCGGAAAGCGGTCAACAGGGCTATCCCGCAGCGGCCATTTACTTGAAGCAAATGAACGTGGTTCAGGCCGAAAATGATCCGATGGGAGATATTCGCGAGTCGACAGAGCTCGATGGCAGTTTCTCGATCACGTGTCTTGTTCCCGGCACTTACGAGATGCAGGTCGTCTCACTTAACTATAAGCCCCAAAAATTCACTTTAACGCTTACCGCTGGCGCGAACAGCGGTGGAACAATCACGCTCGCACGCGGCGCCGTTCTGGAGGCAACGATCGCGAAACCGGATGGTTCTGGAGTGAACACGAGCGAAGTTCGTTTTGCCGTGGGTGTGACAGCGAACCTCGAAAACATCATCTTTGGTCAACTCTCGAGCGATGACAACACGCGCACGGTCAACTCGATCCGCTTTTCGGGCTTTGACTACACGAAGACCTACAACATTCTCCTCTTTGATGAGCGCGACAACATCATCTCGCCTGTGGAAGGTCGCGCGCTCACATTCTCCAGCGATTCCGAAGAGAAATCACTTTCGTTGACGTATCAGCCTTCCGCGCCCACAGCGTACAGCCAGGTGAAGAAGGTCAATAACGATGCCGAGATCACTTTCCACTTCAGCCGTACGCTGCGCAATGCAACGCCTTCGGACAGCGATGTGACGAGCCTGTTGTCGGTGCTCACTGGTGCAGGAACTTTCTCAAGCTTTACGATCAGCGGCGATCGAAGATCGCTCCTGGTGCTCTACACGCCGGCGCCAGGCGAACAATCCGCGGTCGTGCGGTTCACCGGTTCTACAGCCGATATTAATCCCAACACAGGCAGTGAATTTACGATCAGCAAGACCGTTCAGCTCTTCTTCGGTCAAAGCGCCATCGCGGAAAAGAACATCAGCCCTGTCTTTGGCGGCGAGATCACGCTCGCCGAAACGTTGAGTGACCCGTCCGGTGTCAATCTGCCGGCGAACGCTCTCCTGGCGGACGACGGTTCGACGGCTGAGGCCGATACAAGCTATGGCATCCGCTTTACAGCGACCGAAGATGTCGCCGATGTTCTGATTTCCGCGCCGAGCGTTCATGGTCGTGCGCGTGGAGCGCGTGCGGTTGGATTGGCTTCCCAGATGGCGCGCGGCGCCAGCGCCTATATCCCAGAAGCGTACGCCGCGATGCAAGCCGCGCATGCCTCCGCCGTGGTGAACCCTTTAAGCTCCTTCTACAGCGTGCTCCTGCCGCAGGGACTTTCGCATACACTCAGCCAGACGGCCACGATCACGCTCCAATACGATTCTTCGGCGGATCCCAACGCGATCAACATTTATTACTTTGATGGCTCCAAGTACCTGATCGAAAATTCCAACCGCATTATCGATACCGTGAACCGCACGATCACGGTCGGTGTCAGCCACTTCTCGACGTTCGTTGTTCTGGAAGACAATCTGCCGGTCATCATCACCGACGGAGACGCGGGATCGGCAGCCGACCTGCAGGTCATGAACTTCCCGAACCCTTTTGACTTGAGCGCGAAGAACAAAGCCCTCACCCATGGCGGCTCAAGCCCCACGATGGACACGAACGGCACGATCATCCGCTATCTCGTTCCCTCGGGCAAAGAAGGCGTGGCACAGCTCGACATCTTTAACGTGGTCGGTGAAAAAGTCCGCTCGATCAGCCTGGGCTCACCCACGGCGGACATTTATCACTACGTCTCGTGGGACGGCAAAAACGATTCCGGCAATAACGTCGCCTCCGGTGTGTACGTCGGCTTGCTCAAGGTCGGCGGCACCAAGAAGACATGGAAGATGGCGGTCATTAAATGATGACTAAGCGTGATATGTGGTACGTGGTACGAGAACCGTGGCGGCGAGCCATCGTGATCGCCTGCGC
>JANLWZ010000131.1:0-3363 GCA_031364865.1 Elusimicrobiota bacterium | reverse complement strand
ATAACGGAACGTCGTAACGCAGAAGATGCGCTTCGTCATCTTCAAGCCCAACTGCAACACTCCCTGAAAATGGAAGCGGTCGGACGCCTGGCGGGCGGTGTGGCTCATGACTTTAATAATTTCATCACCGGCATCATCGGTCTCGCTGAAGAAATACGTCTCACGATGCCGGACGAAGATACGCGTAAAGCCGATCTAGATGACATTTTAAAGACAGCAGACCAAGCGCGGACTCTGATCCGGGAATTGCTGGCTTTCGGCAGGCGCCAGATGTCCAGCCCGCAGGTTCTCGATGTCAACGCCATCCTCGCTGACAAACAGAAGTTCCTGATGCGCCTCTTAGGGGCTGATATTCAGCTGAAAATGACGTTGGAGCCCACGATCGGACATATCCTCATCGACCCCACTCAATTGGACCAGGTCCTCATCAACTTAGTGCTGAATGCCCGCGATGCAATGCCACGCGGTGGAATTCTTTCGATCAAAACAACACGCTCACGCGTGGAAGTGGAAAGCGGCAAGTCTCCCACGGGGCCCCAGGTGTGTCTCATAGTTTCAGACAATGGCTGCGGCATGGACAAACAGACACTCCATAAAGTATTTGAGCCTTTCTTTACCACCAAGGACCAAGGTAAAGGAACCGGCCTTGGTCTGGCCAGCGTTTACGGAATTGTGAAACAGAATTATGGCGATATCGCTGTGGAAAGCGAACCTGGGAAGGGAACGTCCTTTACGATTCAATTTCCCGAAATGGACTCCCCCAAACGCGTGAAGACGGTAGTCTTACCTCCCCCCATGGCCACGGGAACTGAAACGATCCTGGTGATTGAAGACACACCTATTGTTCAGCGCATCGTGACGCAAGCATTAAGCAAAGCCGGATATCGCGTCATCACGGCGGATTCTGGCACCGAAGCCATCTCCCGCCTTGACGATTACCCGCACATTCACATGGTACTGACGGATGTCATCATGCCCGACCTCAACGGTCCGCAAACCGTCAGCGTCATCCGCAAGAAATATCCCGAAGCCGCGATCCTTTTTATGTCGGCTTACGCGAAAGATTTCGTCGACGAAAAGGGCCTTCTCGCGAAAGGAGCCTCCTTCATTGAAAAATCCTTCTCACGCGCGACGCTGCTGAACAAAGTGCGGGAAGTCCTCGATAGCCGCACGCTGCTCGCCAAAGACGCCGCCTCATGACACGGGACGCGCGCGATTCGGAAAGTCCCTATGGCGTGATGGATTTCCTTGCCTGGGATCATGAAAAATTCAACCATCACTATCGCCCGGAGGACGTCGAGAAAAGCGCCGCCCTCATGCACGAAGCTGGCGTAGGCTTTGTTCGTTTCGATTTTCTGTGGGACGACCTGGAACCTACACCAGGGAAATTCAATTTCGCCAAGTATGACCAGCTGGTCGACACCCTAAGCAAACAGGGCATCCGCATCCTGGCGATCCTGGCCTACAATCACCATGCCTCAGGCAAGGGCTGGAATTGTGCACCTGATCTTCTCCAGTACTGCAAATACGCCCGAACCGTCGTCAACCATTTCAAGAAGCGCATCAGGCATTGGGAGATCTGGCATGAACCCGACAATCCCGCCTTCTGGCAGCCTCAAGACGATATGCACGCCTATGTCCAACTTTTAAAGCATGTCTATCCGCTCCTGAAGGCCGAGGACCCCACCTGCATCGTGCACTTGGGCGGCATCAGCCGTTCGCTGCCCATGAGCTTGCGGCATGTTTATGAAAAAGGCGGCAAGACTTTCTTTGATGTTTTAAACATCCATCCCTTCGCCAACCCCGCCTCGGAGGGCGCGTTAGATGCGATTCGACACATGCACAAGTTTGTTTTAAAAGTGATGTCCCAATATGGCGACGGCAACAAACCCATCTGGTTTACGGAAATCGGCTGTCCGGGTATGGCGGATCCCTCCTCCTCAAAAAATTGGTGGCTGGGCGCCAATCCCACCGAAACGGTACAGGCCGACTGGATCACCAAGATTTACGGTGAACTGCCGCGCTGGCAGAATGTAAAAAAAATATTCTGGTGTTTCTTCCGTGACACGCAGGATCATTTTCAGTGCGGGTCCGATTTTGACGGCTTGATCCGTAATGATTTTTTGAAAAAACCTTCCTTTGACGCCTACCAGAAAATGGCCACGCAGAACGTCATTCCAGATATTGTCACACCAGGAGGTGCCCATGGCGATCAGCCTGAAGCATCAGCAAAGAAATAACGCCGCCGATCTAAGGGACACCACCAGCCCTTTTGGCGTCCTAACCTTTCTTGATTGGAATCATGCGTGGAACGGCCAAATGTATTCCTCACCTACGATGGTGCGCAAAGCCATCTCTGCTCTGGCGGAGGCGGGCGTCAAGATGGTTCGACAGGTCATCAGCTGGGACGAGGTAGAAACCAAGCAAAACATTTTTGATTATTCGAAGTACGACGTGATCGTCGATTCGCTCAAAGAAAATCAAGTCTGCATGCTGGGAATTTTGTGCTACACGGCGTTATGGACGGGAAAACAATGGAACGATGCACCGGATCCTCAGCTGTTCACGACGTATGTGCGCAACACGGTTCGTCGTTATAAAGATCGCATCAAATACTGGGAAATTTGGAACGAGCCCGATCATCCCACGTATTGGAAAGATCAGGATGGCCTAAAGGCGTACGCGGAGCTGATCAAAGTCGTGCATCCTGTGATCAAAGAAGAGGATTCAACGGCCCAGGTGGTCTTAGGAAGTGTTTGTTCCGCGAAATCTTTAGCCCAGATGTACAAGCAAGGTGTGCACGATTATTTTGACGTGGTGAACGTCCATCCCTTTACGTCTCCCCTCGAAGAGAACTGCATGAAGAAAGTTCACGCCATTTACGAGGACTGCCGCGCGACGATGGCTTTTCATGACGATGAGAAGAAACCGATGTGGTTTACAGAAATCGGGTGCCCTGGCGTAGGTACTTCTCAGGAGTCAAAGGGCTGGTGGCTTGGGAAATCCCCTACGGATCTAGAGCAGGCAAACTGGCTGACGACGGTGTATGCGGAAGGTTTAAAATGGCCTGGAGTAGAGCGGATATTTTGGGCTTTTCTTCAGGAAACTCAGCACTTTGGCGACGACGTAGATTCGTTTGGACTTTTGAAGAAAGATTTCACTCCTAAACCTGCCTTGATAGCCTATCGCAAAGCCGCAGATGCGTGGGCGTCTAAAAAATAATCAGCGGGATTGATGTCGGCGGTACCGCATCCCGTCCCTAAAGGTGGCGGTACCGTACCCGCATTAACGCCGGCGGGTACGGATAGCTTCAGCCGCGTGGAGACGGACTAGCGCGCGCCGGAGTGACGCCTGAGCCTGCGC
>JANLWZ010000375.1:0-2933 GCA_031364865.1 Elusimicrobiota bacterium | reverse complement strand
CCGGTAATAGCCTGCATGATTGGTAATGAGCAGGATATAGACCGGAATGATGAAGATAAACGCTGCCTCGGCATATCGTTGGGTCCGCAGCAGGATCCAGACGCCCGCCAGATGCCCTAGATACAAGGTCCCCAGCCCAAGCACATAGAGGATGAAGATGGGCGCGAGCATCGGGTAATACTTCATGAGCGCAAGCGTTTTCAGGCCGGCCGCTTTCGGTGAACCGGTTGCGCCACTGAGTTGACGGCTTTGTCCCGGATAAGCCACATCGAGCATCATATCGAGCGCGGTGCCAGCCAGCGTTTTGACAGTGCCCCAAAAACAATACTCCAGCACATAAAACGGGTGTGCTTTAAGTATCGGCTTCGCTCGTGCGGCATAGATTCGACTTTGCTCGACATCCGAGGCAAATCCTTGGGGATACTCCGCGTGGACGGCATTGACAAGATCTGAGGTCAGCACGGTTTCTCCGCGGCGAAGGGTTTCTGCACCTGTAGCAAAGCAAATGAGTAAATGAACGCCTCCCATCGATGATACAGCCGGCAGGTCCGCCTGCTTGATGTTTCTCAAAACCCACAAACAGGGAAGAAGATACGACGCGATCAGAAAACACGCTTTGGCCTTTTTAGAACCAGGCACCCATGCCAACAACAGGGGTAGGTAAAGAGACACTGGACGGACCATAGCGGCGGCTCCCCAGAGGAGTCCTGCGGTGATGGTTTTTGCAGCGCTTGAGGTGCGCAAACAATTCCACGTGAAATATCCCGCCGGAATCATCAGTTCGAAAAACAGAATGTCTGATAAGAGAAACGACGTATGCAAAACGATGACAGGATCCAGCGCCAAGACCATAGCGCCGCAGAACGCGGCCTTCGCGTTGCCCAACTGCAGGTACCACAGCCATGCGATATAAATCGCTAAAAGGCTCAATAGGATCTGGATGATCGCGACGTTCTGCACCGATAGCGCATTCAAGGATGCAAACATAGCCAGAAAGACTGGATAGCCCGGAGTACGGAAGGTTTCAGGCTTGAAAGGAGGTTGTGTTTCATCGGAGAAAACATGGTGCTGCAGGAGATTATTGGCGAGCTGTAGATAGAGGCCAGAATCCGGAGCGGTGCCCTGCGCTGGATTATCCAACAGCGGCCAAAACACGAAGAGGCGGCTGGCCAGAGCCAGCAGTAATATTAGAAGAATAGAACTCGTCTTGCTCATAGCGTCTCGTAAGGGTCTATAGAAAGCATGGTGATAGCTCCTCCGTAGGGTGACAGAAAGGATTTATTCAATTTGTACAAATTCAGAGGGAGTGTGCAAATAGCATTCTCCTGGGACGGATCGCGCCATCCTGATTCAATGGGCGAGCCATGCTGAACCAGAATATGGCGCACATCCCGTGACGTCATGAAAGCCGCGAGATCTTTCGCCTTGGGTTGGCTATAGATCAAAGTCTTGAAATCGCGCTGAAGGACTTTATGATTTTCCAGCTCCTGAAAATTAAAACCACGCATCCAATAGACAAGTCTTCCATACTGGGACCCGCCCCCGATCAGCACGAACTTACCTTGGGCGCGCTGCTTTTGCAGATAGCGGAGTGTTTCTTTATACGGCATATAGGCTTCTGAGGTGAGGCGTGCTGATAAATAATTTTTGGTGTAGACGTCTTGTGTGATCGTATTGTTGATGTATAGCCCATTGAGCGCGAGGTAAGCGCCAACCCACCATGCGCTGCGAGGCAAGCCCCGCCGTGTGAGATAGAGGTAAATGGCAAAGGCGGTGACAGGAGCAATGTATTCCGCTTGATAACGACCTACCGTTGTTCCTGCGGCAATAGAATGGAAAAGTCCATAGCCGAGAGGTACCAGTAGAAAATAGACGCACACCATCGATCTGTACTGAATGAGACAACAGGCGGCGAGAAAAACCAGCAGAGCAAGCCAAAGGGGTCCGCTGGAGTCGAAGAGTCCTCTCAGACCTTTGCCGCTTCGCACGGAGTGGTACACGTTACGCAAGCCTTCTGCGGAAAGAGACGCAGAGATCGTGTTTTGTTGATGACCCGCAGGGGGAATGAAGCCGGACATGCTCGGAGATAAGCCTTGACCGTCATAAAGTTGATAGGTGGTACGCCATCCATCGTGACCGGTCACGCGGTACACGGTGCCCGTGGAATAGCCAAGCTTCGCGACAGATAAAAGAAACGGAACGACGAGAATTAATGGGAAAAGCGCTTTCCGGCGCGACACGGCATCCGCTTTGAGAAGTGTGATGAGAATAAACAGCGGAGCGCATAAGAGAATGGTATGGCGAAAGAGTCCGCCGATGGCCAAACACGCGCCGGCCGCGATGAAAAGCTTGGGTTTATTTTCACGGAGTGCTCGTTCTGTGGCGATCATGAGAAGTACCGTAAAGAAGAAGCACCAGAATGAGGACTCCACGAGAGGCGTGACATGCATGACCGTCGGAATAAAGTTGATGAACAATCCCCCCGCCAAAGCAGCCAGCGACGAGATCTTGTCACGGAGAGCGCGATAAAAGACAAACGATAGGACAGCAGCTGCGAACACGCCGGGAAGCCGGAAGCTCACATCCGTCAGACTGAAAAAAGATTGGCTTAGAAAATTAACCAACGGCCAGAGAGGCGAATAAGTTTCTACGGGAAATACAGGCGTGTTCGTGACCGCGCCAAACAGCAGTAAAGCAGCAAAAATGGCGAGATAGCGCCAGGCTTTGTTCTGATGTCTCGCGAATCGCTGATAGACGTAGACAACGAGGCTGAGTCCAGCGAGAGTCAGGAATGACAGATAGAAGGAACATTCTCTTACGGAAAACTCCAGGAGCGACGCGGGGAGCTTTCCGTGTGCTGCCATGAGAGGAATCATATGGAGGTGTCGAACAGCGCGCTCGCCATTGTAGAGCTCATCTCCCGCCATCGACAG
>JANLWZ010000071.1:0-2001 GCA_031364865.1 Elusimicrobiota bacterium | reverse complement strand
GCCTGCTGGCGGCGCGTCCCACCGCCGTCAATCTACGTTGGGCTGTTGAACGTATGCGTGCCGTCGTCGATGTGACGAACGATGTCGAAAAAGAGGCGATGTCCATCGAAGAAGAAGACCGAGTGGCCAATCAACGTATGGGAGAATATGGCGCTGCGTTAATCCCCACGGGTGCTGTGATGATGACGCACTGCAATACGGGTTCTTTAGCGACCGCGGGTCTGGGAACAGCCTTCGGAGTTTTGTGGACAGCCTATCAGCAGGGTAAACTTAAAAAAGTGATGGCGACGGAGACGCGTCCGTATCTGCAGGGCGCGCGCCTCACCGCCTGGGAGCTGAAGAACGAAAAGATTCCTTTTGAACTGATTACCGACAATATGGCGGCCCATTTTATGAAGACGGAAAAAATCGATGGCGTGATCGTAGGCGCTGACCGCATTGCGGCCAACGGCGATACGGCCAACAAGATCGGCACGTACAGTCTGGCGGTGCTGGCGAAGCAGCACGGTATTCCTTTTTACGTCGCTGCACCGACCTCGACCATCGATTTGCGTGCGGCGACGGGAGAAGGCATTCCGATCGAGGAACGCTCTTCCGAAGAAGTGACGCACATCCGCGGCATCAGTATCGCTCCGCCGAACACCAAAGCGCGTCATCCCGCCTTTGACGTCACGCCGGCGGAATTTATCACCTCGATCATCACCGAACGCGGCGCGGTCATGCCGCCGTTCAGCAAAACACTTTCGCTGCTTGCACCCAACGTACCCCTCGCGATCGTTTAAAAATCATGGACTATTCAAAAACAGTCAATCTGCCGAAAACTGATTTTCCTATGAAAGCCGATCTCCCCAAGCGGGAGCCGGCGATGCTGGCCCAGTGGGAAAAAGAGCGCGTGTACGAAAAAGCCCTCGAGCGCCGCCAAGGCTCGCCCAAATTTATTCTCCACGACGGTCCGCCTTACGCCAACGGCCACCTGCATCTCGGCCACGCGCTGAACAAGATTTTAAAAGACATCATCGTGCGCTCCAAAACGATGGCCGGCTTCCATGCTCCTTACGTTCCAGGGTGGGACTGTCATGGCCTGCCGATTGAGCTCCAGCTGATGAAAGAACTCAAAGTCACGGACAAGCACAAAGTCGACCGCGAACAGTTCCGCGGCCAGGCGAAAGCGTTCGCCGAAAAGTTCGTGAACATCCAGCGCGAAGAATTTAAACGTATGGGCGTCCTCGGTGACTGGGAACATCCTTATCTCACCATGGATGAGAAATTTAAAGCGACGATTGTTTCGACGTTTGAGGATCTACGCAAACAAGGATATGTCTACCGTGGACTTAAGCCTGTTCTTTGGTGTGCCGTCGATGAAACCGCCCTCGCTGAGGCGGAGGTGGAATACGAAAACGATGAGGGCCCCTCCATCTACGTAGCTTTTCCGACGAGCTCAAAAAATGTGTTTTACGTGGTCTGGACAACGACACCCTGGACCCTTCCGGCGAACGTAGCGATAGCACGTCATCCGAAATATAAATACGTCCGTGTCGAAGATGTGAAGCGTCAGCGGCACTACATCGTTGCGCAAGATCGTTTGGAAGCTTTTGTGAAAGCGTCTAGCCTGGAAAAGGGCTCCGTAGTGGTGGAGGCCGAATTCCCCAAGGCGCGACATCCCTGGCTGGATCGGGAATCCAAACTGGTCACCGCTGATTATGTCGCCATGGATACCGGCACGGGACTCGTCCATATTGCGCCGGGTCACGGCCGCGAAGATTACGTGGTGGGTCAACAGCAGCAGCCTCCATTGCAGATCATTTCGCCCGCGGATGACAGAGGATTGTTCATTGAAGATTTCGGCGACCTGAAATTAAAGGGTCAGCATGTTTTTAAAGCGAATCCCATCATTCTGGATTTCCTCGACAAAAAAGGCCGTCTCATCCATCAGGAAAAGATCACCCATTCCTACCCGCATTGCTGGCGCTGCCATAAGCCGGTGATCTTCCGCGCCACCGA
>JANLWZ010000061.1:0-2479 GCA_031364865.1 Elusimicrobiota bacterium | reverse complement strand
TTAGCGGGAATTAAAAACTCCTGTCCCGGACACTAGTGCCTTCGGACAATGACCGACATGGGTATGGTCATGCCGGAAGGCAAAGAAATGCCTGGCATGAAAGTCGCCATGGACAAAAACATGAAGGCAGGCGGAAAGATGGCTGGGATGGAGATGAATCACAATTCGCACGAGGGACATGACACCGGGAAGATGCCGGCGCCGGCACAGCACGACATGCAGAAGATGGCCGGCATGGAGCATGGAGCGATTCCGGGCAGCGTACCCGTCAGGCACGGGCCTGACATGCATGGGTCGGGCAACCAATCCATTCCGCAAGTCACGAGCGCGCGGCTCGACGACCCTGGAATAGGTCTCGGCGGTAGCGGGCGGAGGGTTCTCGTCTATACCGATCTAAAGGCGCTGGAGCCGTTTTACGACACCCGCCAGCCGCAACGAGAGATCGAAATCCATTTGACCGGACATATGGAGCGTTTCATGTGGTCCCTCGATGGCAAGAAATATTCGCAAGCCCACGAGCTCGTTCGTTTTCGACTGGGTGAACGGCTTCGGTGGACTTTCGTCAACGACACGATGATGGAGCACACGATGCACTTGCACGGCATGTTCATGCAGCTTGAAAATGGCTTGGGCGACCTTTTACCCAGCAAGCACACGGTTCTTGTAAAACCCGCTGAGCGAGTTTCCGTAGCCATCACTCCTATAGAACGCGGCCCATGGGCGTTTCATTGTCACTTGGCTATGCATATGGGAGCCGGCATGTTTCGGGTTGTGCTGGTTCGTAGCTTTCGACCCGCCCGGTGAATCATGAGAAACTCTTTGCAAAGCCTGTTCTTAATCGTCATCGTTGCGTCCTTGCCAGAAGCACTCCTGGCGCAACCGCCGGAACAGACTTCAGGCGGGCCGGAGAGGACTGAGCCACCTCCTTTTCCACCTCCAAAAACGTGGCCGACTCCGGTCCAGCACCAAACCGCGCGGCTTTTCGTTCTTGCCGATGTGCTTGAGTATCGAGCATCGAAAAAAGAAAGCGATTTCCGTTGGGACGCGGAAGGCTGGTATGGCGGCGACTACAATCGTCTTTGGTTCAAAAGCGAAGGTGAACGAAATACTGCCTTGAAGGCAGACTACGACATCGACTTTCATCTGCTCTACGGACGCTTTCTAAAGCGATATTACGATTTCCAGGTGGGTGCGCGCGTTGAGACACAGCGCTTCCAAGGTCGCAACGTGACGCGTGCGCATGCCGTCATTGGTTTCGAAGGGCTGGTTCCGTACCGATACGAGATTGAGCCCCTTCTCTTCATCAGCCAAAACGGTGACGTGTCAGGCCGGTTCACGATTATGAGAGACCTGCTCGTCACTCAGCGCCTTATTCTGCAACCCCGTTTTGAAACGGCGCTTGCCGCGCAGAGAGTAGAACGATTCACAACGGGTACGGGACTAAATAACATCGAGGTCGGATTGCGTCTTCGCTACGAGATTCGGCGCGAATTCGCTCCTTACTTTGGAGTGTCCTTCGATCGCAGCTTCTTTGGCACCGCTGACCTAGTGCGGCGGGAAGGCGGCAGTCCTTCGCAGATTCGGTTTGTCGCAGGTATTCGGTTATGGAAATAGCGCGGCAGACTTGAAAACCATGAGGAGATGACATGAACCACTACGCACGCTTCGGCGTCATGATAGCCGCATCAACGGTCGTAATGCTCGGGCTGATGTATCTCAACACGTTCGAGCTCGATCATGTCTATTTCAGTGAGACTAGAGCGTACATGGCGCTTGTGATGGGCGCTGCGATGGCGATCATCATGCTGCTGTTCATGAACACAATGTACACCAATCGCCGCATGAAGTTCGGTATCGTTGCCGCCAGCGTAGCGGTCTTCACCGGGGCCCTTTGGCTCGTCCGAAGTCAGACGACGGTTGAAGACATTTCTTGGATGAAGGCGATGATCCCGCACCACTCAATCGCCATCTTGACCAGCGAACGTGCCCACATCTCCGATGCCCGTGTCCGAAAGCTTGCCAACGGCATCATAGAAACACAACGCAGGGAGATTGCCGAAATGAAGGCTCTGATCTCTGACTTGGAGAACAAGCGCTAACGCGCGAATTTAACGTGTCTGGTATGTTAAAATAGATGCGCCGAGGCGTACAAATCGCGGTCGCCCTTCTGGGTGTCATTCTGCTCCTTCATCCCTTCGACTGCTTCGCGGCCGGAAAGTTGGATCAGAAGGCCGCAGACTGCTGTAAGAAGGGCAAGCGCGCTCCCCCGGCGAATTCAGATGACTGCTGCAAGGGCACCCTCCGAGGCGGCAAGCAACTCGTAAGCACCAAAGCGTCCGATCACTAGTGTCCGGCTAGAAGTCGAACAGATTCAACTGGTTGCCGGGATCGACTAAATCGTCCTCGGAGTCGGGTGCTTGAAATGCCCGTAAAATGGGCGTTTTCTCGAAAAGCGTGACGCTGAGAACCTGTAGAATTT
>JANLWZ010000057.1:0-1871 GCA_031364865.1 Elusimicrobiota bacterium | reverse complement strand
AAATTTCTTTCAGCGTTCGGTCCACGTCCAAATGATGCAGCACCGAGCTGGCAATCACCGCATCAAAATGATTGTCCGGGAAAGAGAGATTTTCGGCATCCCCCAGCATGAAATGGACTTCCGTCGTCTTTAGCTTGGCCTGGTCGAGCAGTTCCTGGCAGATGTCGATAGAAACCAGTTGAATGCCGGACTTCACGAATTCGACCGAGAAAATACCAGTACCACACCCAATTTCAAGAACACGGTTGCCGGCGGCAAGCTTGCCCGCGCCCTTAATGAGCGCGGCGCGCCGGAGCGCGCGAGTCTGCCCCGCCGGTGTCCCCCATCCCCAGATCTGTTCTGCATTTTTGCTGATTTCCTGATGATGCTTCAGTTCGCTCTGTTTCATGTCAAATGAATTTCAATCTCCTAGCCGCAATGCCGCACATCCGAAAGAGCAGAAGTGCGTGGCGAAAACGGCTGATATTGGTTTCTCCGTAAATCCTGGCTTTGTAGTGAACGGGCAGGCTGATGATCTTCAGGTTCAGTTTGGAAGCACCAAACAGAAGTTCAAAATCACCGAAGGGATCAAAATCGCCGAAGTAGGCGCGCTGCTCCATCACGCGCTTCCAGTCGCGCCGCCAGAGCACTTTCGTTCCGCAAAGCGTGTCTTTGAAAGGCTGCCCCAGCAGAAAACTAAAAATACGTCCAAACAGTTTATTGCCCAGCATGTTCAAAAAGCGCATCGCATCATCTTCGAGCCGATAAACGAGCCTCGACCCATTAATGAAATCTCCGCGCGATTGTATGAGCGCTTGATAGAAGCGTGGAAGCTCCGTGGTCTGCACGCTTAAGTCGGCGTCCAGAATCATCAAAATGTCGCCCGTGGCAGCCGCAAATCCTTTATGAACCGCATCGGCTTTACCAACGCCCTCCTGCTGCATGACTTTGACGCTCATCCAGGGGTGCGGTTGTTCAGGGAGTCGCTGAAGAACTTCCCATGTGTTGTCCTTGGAATGACCTTCCACAAAAATCAATTCCATGTGAGGTGCAAACTTCGGGATGCTCTTTAAAAGAAGTTCGACGGTTCCCGCTTCATTGCGTGCGGGCACGACCACGGTCACGGTAGCTTCTTCGCGCGGCGTGGGTAGACGCCGTAGAACGTGATACGCATACACTGACAAAAGCTGGAACGGCCATAGTCGCGGGAAATAACGATTGACCCAGGAAGAGACGAGCGGAATATTCTTTGGGAACAGCAGTCTTGTTCCCTGCGAGACCAGCTCTAGGCCCGCCAATTCATAAAGATTCTTCAAATCCGTATTATCCAGCCAGTTAATGGGTTTGTTTGGACTGCGGAAGCCGAGATAGCCCCCTAAGCGATAGAGGGGTTCCCATAGATTGCTTGGGGCCGTGATGAGGATGCGCCCATCGAGGGTGATCCGCGTGGACGCGTTTTCGAGAACAGGTTGGATATCGGCCACTTGCGACAAGGTATCCGACATCACCACATAGTCATAACACTGTGCCGACACGGCTTTGTGAAGCGACTCCTCATCCATGGCATCCGCCGCATAAAATTCAACGCCTGCATAGTGTTTACGGCAGTGCTGAATAAAATCCTTGGAAATATCGATCCCGCAGCGTTTGCCCCGCTTGAGGCGGCCGATGAGATTGCCTGTACCGCAGCCTATTTCCAACACAGAACTATCTTGCGGAACGATGAATTCGCAGAGGCGTAAGATATCGTCGTAGTAATATTGGTTTTTCTGGACCCAGGAAGCGCGCTCTTCAGCACCCATCGTTTCGTGTTGAGCGCTTGCCGCCGCGTCGTGATCGGAAGTAGGACTACCGGAAGCTGTTGGTGTGGTCATGGTGCTCTCAGCCATGAG
>JANLWZ010000027.1:0-2113 GCA_031364865.1 Elusimicrobiota bacterium | reverse complement strand
CAAAGAAAATCAGCTTCGCTGGAAAAAGCCAGAACGGAGCGAACGCCCTCCGGGCTACACGATTCGTTCGGGTTCTTTCGCTGGCTGGGGCGCCGGGACCGGGGCGGTTTTGCGACGCAGCCACAGGACGCCATCCCAGAGTGCGTAGGCTCCGAAGAGCAGCACCAGGACTGTGAAAGTGATATCCGGCCATACAAATGCCCAGATACCAAAGAGCACAGCCGCCAGGCCGCGCAGAACAAGTGTCCACCAGTTTTGAGACAAGGTATTTACCATTTTCTACTCCTGAGATATGATCTGGAAAAATTTGAGAAAGAATGAATTGCCCCGCATCTGCTTCGTAAACTAGGCGGGTGCGGGGCTGATTGTTAACTTATTTCTGCAGAAATTCACTCGAATCTTCTGTTTGCTCCTCAAAGTTTTCCTCATCATCATATTCATCAGGCATCCAATAGGGTGCATAACCATAATATTCATAGACGCCCAAGAGCCAGCCTGCTTCATATTTGGCATTATCCGGCCAATGATCTTTATCAAAGCCAGGCGCGTCCTCCAGTACTTCTTTGTCCACATCCAGGATGAAAGTCTGATCGTCATTATTGAACGTTAGGGCTTCCCAGGGAATGGCAAATAATTTATCTCCAAGCCCTAGAAACCCGCCAAAGGATAGGACTGCGTAGGCGATCAGGCCATCATCCAGGTCGATCATCAACTCCTTCATGGTTCCCAGTTGTTCACCCGCAGTGTTTACCACTTTATTCCCCATAACCTTGGTGGCAGATAAAACACGAGGAAAATCAGTGTAATTTGTTTTGTTCATGCTTTACTCCTTATGATGGATTATAAAAGTAATATAAAAGCGAATACAGCTTATATCAATGGGGAATGTACCTACTTGTAGCGAGAGATTGCCCCCATCAACTAGGGTGATTAAATAAACGGATTTAGATTCGCCTCCCTGAAGATTTGTCCTACTTTTCGATGAATGCTAGGTAAGAAGCCGCTTCATCGCGGTTGCTAACATTTAATTTTTCCAATATGCTGTGGACATGGTTTTTAACGGTCCCAATTTCCACTAGCAGTGTGGATGCAATTTCCTGATTGGTACAACCCTGACCAATACATTGCAATACTTCGCGTTCGCGCGGGGTCAGGCGAATATCATCTGTAAAATTTGTTTCAGATGTTGAAAACATTTTGGCGAGGCTGGAAAGTCGTTCCATCATAGCCGCCGCCATTTTTGCAGAAACCTGAGCCTCGCCTTTTTGTGTGGAGCGTATGATCTCGATCAGATCGAGCAGAGAACTATCTTTCAAGATATATCCAGAGGCACCTGCCTCAATGTACTTCAAAACATCATCTGTATCATCTGCCAGGCCCAATGCCAATACCCCAGTATTTGGTGTACTGTCCACGATTTCACGCGTCAACTTTAGAGCACCCTCTTCAGGCAGGCTCACACTGACCAGTGCCACATCCACATTCCGCTCCTGAATTACCTTGAGAGCGCCTTCCGCGTCTTCAGAGCGGCCAACGATCATAAAATCCGCCTCATCTTCCAGTACCTCGGCAAAAATGTTGGCGATCAGTCTGACTTCGATAACAAGGAGGACCTTAATCATATTCATGCTGGTGATCCATCAGATCGGCTTTCTGGCGCCCACCGCAGGGTCTCCCCATTGGGGGATAATATGTGACCCTGCGGGAGCATGGACTGGTACGGTGCAGTTCGAATAATTTCCATCAGAAGCATACATCTTTTTTAATTTGGATGTATGCTTCTGAAATATCAGCCAACTTAGTTGGAACTGTTTTTCCTGCTACTGGCAGCGCTGGTATCGGGAAAGTAATCTCCAACACGCTCACCAACATCCTCCTTAACTTCGCTTACATCCTTGGAGATGTCCTTGGCTAGGGTATTAGCTTTATCCTGCAGGCCACGTGCCTTATCTTCGACCTTCCCAGCGGCATTTCCAACAGCTTTCTTGGCCCTTTTCTGAATACCTTTGGCCTCATTCTTGATCTTACCGATGGTTTCTTCTCCAGAGGCAGGGGCGAGCAACAGACCAACGGTCGCGCCCACCACGCTACCAACAGCTACGCCAGTGATAAC
>JANLWZ010000358.1:0-1525 GCA_031364865.1 Elusimicrobiota bacterium | reverse complement strand
GGCACACGAGGAGATCAGATATCCGCCGCACTTTTCGACGTACCCGTAGGCGCTCGACTCACTACGCTGTGGGTCAGTCCGCGAAAATGGTGGTCCTTTCAATTAGGATTTCACGATCTTGGAGGCAAAAGGGAAGCGTTGCTGGTGAAATCAACGAAAGCCGCTGACACCGAGTATATGGTCTATCAATGGGATGGACAACGTTTTACAGAAGATTCGTTTATGTCGGAAAGTACGCTCGATGATTTACCGGAGAGTGTCTGGAAGTACGGTGTGACCGGATCGCGCTACTAAGCTTAGTGCTTCAGCGCGTTGAGTTCTTTGGCGATGGCCGGGAGGAGTTCATTCAGATCTCCTTCGACAGCAAGATTGGCGATCGACATGATGGGCGCCTGCGGATCTTTGTTGATGGCGACGATAAATTCGGAAGAACTCATACCTGCCAGATGTTGTATCGCTCCTGAAATACCGCAAGCGACGTAAAGTTTTGGACGCACGGTCCGGCCGGTCAAACCCACCTGATGGCGATAAGGAATCCAGCCTTTGTCGACAACTGCTCGGCTTGCGCCGACAGCCGCACCGAGCGCGCCGGCAAGCTCTTCCACCATCTTAAAACCTTCGGCTTTGCCGAGTCCAAGACCGCCTGAGACAATCCGCTCGGCCGATGAGATATCCACCTGCTTCGATTGCTCGGGGACGTACTGTTTAAATTTGGTTTTGATGTTCCACTTCGCCGGATCCACCGTCACTTTCATGATCTTGCCTTGTCGGCCGGCAACACGCGGCGACCGCGCAAAAGACATCGGACGAACGGTCGCCATTTCAGGACGATGCTTTTCACACAAAATGGTCGCCATGAGGTTTCCGCCGAAAGACGGGCGTGTGGCATGCATCATGCGTGTCTTGGGGTCAATCGCAAATTCGGTCGCGTCCGCCGTAATACCTGTTTTGGCTGTGATGGCCACGCGCGAAGCAAAAGAGCGTCCGATCGTGGAGGCCGGGAGAAGCATCTTGTTCGGCTTTTCCTGATTGATGAGATCGGTCAGCGCCGCACAATAGGCTTCATCAATGAAATTTTCAAAGATCGGGTGATCGATTACGTACACCTTGTCCGCACCGTGCTCAATGATTTCCTGAGCGTACCGCTCAACGTTGGAACCGATCAGAACAGCGGAAACGCCTTCTTTGAGCTCCGCGTTCATCTGTGTGGCCACCGTCAGTAGTTCAAAAATAGTTGGAACAAGTTTCCCATGCCGCACTTCGGCGTAGCACCACACACCTTTGTACGCCGTGTAGTCGACGGCGGGACCTGTTGACTCCACCACTTCTTTTTCCATAACGATGGCATGGAATATTTCAGGCTTCTTTGCCAGGTCTCCGAGCTTGTTGCACGTTTCCACACAGGCGCCGCAGAATATGCACGTTTCTTCGTCAATGATGGCGAGCTTCGGCCATTTGACGCCCTTGGCTTTATCTTCTGCCGGGCGCACCACCATGTCGATACACGTGACAGGGCAGATTTTCG